>DATLIA010000236.1:0-9074 GCA_035540215.1 Actinokineospora sp.
GTCCTTCGTGATCTGACTGTGACAACGGACTCGGGGACAGTAACGGGGAGATACCGGTGCGGGCAACATCCGGCACATGTGTCTGCCAACCGTGGCGGGACGTGAAAGTTCTTGTCCAGCGGTTACTACGCAAAGTTAACCCGACCTCACGCCCTCTAGTGTGATCTGCGTCTCGTTTCAATAGGCCGTCTGGGTGGTGGACAGCCGAAAACCGGTTGCCTGCACACTCAGTCGACATCACGGGCGCACTGGCGGTAGTTGCTAGCGTTGCCCGCGATGACTTCGCAGACCGGTACGTCGCGCCCACTCGACCAGGCCCCGCCGGCCACCGACCGGATCGCCTGGTCCGAAGTCCCCGGCGGACTCCGCCTC
Organism: Actinokineospora sp.; assembly: GCA_035540215.1. Taxonomy (GTDB): domain Bacteria; phylum Actinomycetota; class Actinomycetes; order Mycobacteriales; family Pseudonocardiaceae; genus Actinokineospora. Next base: position 373 of record DATLIA010000236.1, read on the forward strand.
GCCCTTGCCCTCGCTGTCGTCGGGGCCGGTCTCCTCGTGCTCGGACCTATTCAGGGCGTGGTCGCCGCCGCGCCCGCCGCCGGGTTCGACGCGCGGGCGCTGCTGGTGGTCCTCGCCGTGCTGCCGCCGCTGCTGGCGGTCGGTTTCGTGGTGGCGGGCAGGCCCGCGACGGGCGCGGGCGTGCTCGTCGGCGCCGCGCTGCTCGCGCCGGGACGGGCGATGGTCGACGCGCAGCTGGCCGTCGACCCGCTGGTGGCCGCGCGGCCGGAGTTCCTGGTGCCGACCAGCCTGGCTCCGCTCGCGGCCGGACCGGGGCTGTGGCTACTGCTCGGCGGTCACGCGGCCGTCGCCCTGGCCGGGGTGTTGGCGCTGGGCCGGGCGGGCGCCGTCCCCGGGTCCCCCTACGCGGCCGAGTTCGACGACCACTCCGACGACCGGTCCACCAAGGCCATGGGCACCTCGCTGCTGCTGGCCCTCGCCGCGGCGCTCGCCGTCGGGGTGGGGCTGCTGCTGTCCCCGTTCCACTCGACCGACGCCTACGTGCTCGCCCGCAGCGTCCTGGAGGTCCCCGCGCTGGTCCGCTACGGCGTGCTCCTCCTCGCCGCCGCCGCTGTCGCCGCCGCGGTGTTCGGCGGTGGGTCGGCGCGGACGTCGGTCGCCCGGGGTGTCCTGCTCGGCGCGACCGCCGCAGTGGTGGCCGTGGTCGTGCCCCAGATCGCCGCCGGGTCGAGCGTCCCCCGGCTGTCCGTGGCGGCCGGGCCGGTGGTCGCCCTGGTCGGGATGGCGCTGCTGACGGCTGTCGTGTGGTTCCTCAACCGCGGCGAGCAGCCCCATCGGGCCGCGCCGAGCGCGCTGAGCGACGCGGCGGAGCCGACCAGGCACCACGTCGTCGCAGGCGTGCTTGGCCTCGGCGCGGCGGTGGCCGCCATCGCCGCGGCCACCGCGACCCAGCTCAAGGTCGGCGGCGGCCTGGAGGCCCCGACCAGCTATTCGGCGCGGCTGTTCCTACCCGCCGCCGTGCTCCTAGTCCTCTTCGTCATCCCGCTGCTCATCCCGAAAGCCGCCGCGGCGATCCGGCCCGCCTTCGCCGCGGCCACGGTCGCGGTGCCGCTCGCCGGGGCGGGAGCGCTCGACACCGCGTTCACCGCGACCGCGCTCAGCCAGGACATCGCCGTCGGGCCCGGGGTCTGGTTCGGCGTCCTCGCCGTCGCCCTGGCGATAGCCGCGGGCGCGACCGCCGCGCTCGCGGGCGTCGTCGAACGTGAGGATGTCGACCTGACCCAGCGCAAGGCCAACCTCGGCCTTGCCGCGCCCCTCGCCGCGTCGGCCCTGTTCGCCATCGGCGCGTTCGGCCTGCCGGTGATCAAGGCGCCCGAGCTCGTCGCCGCGGGCGTGTGGAACCATTTCCGGCTGACGTCGTGGGGATTGCTCATCGGACTGTTGTTAGTCCTGACAGCCGCCGTGCTCGCCGCGCTGTCGCGCCCGCCGCGCGCGGGTGCCCTGCTGCTCGGGGCGGCCGGTGTCGTCGCGGTCCACGCGCTTGAGTACCCGCTGACCGCCGACCGCGCGGCGTCGGCGACGCCCGGCCCCGGCCTGTGGCTCTCCGTGGCCTGCGTCGCGGCACTGCTGGTGTCCGCGCTGGTCGCCGCCATCGCCGCGCCGGAATCGACCCGCCGGTGACCCGTGTCGTCGTCGCGGGCGGGGCCGACATCCCGCCGGTCGCCCGCGCCCTGCGCGACCTCGGCGTCGAAGTGATCTATGTGGCACCCGATCAGGTGGTCGGCACCGCGATCCAGGAGGACGCCGACGCCGTCGCGGTCGACCGGGGCACTCGGCGGATCGCCGCCGAGCTGGCCGAACTCGACGCCGCCGACATCCGGGTCCTCACCCACGCGGAGGCGCTCGAGTGGGTGGCCGGGCGATACCAGTGACAGACTTCACCGTGCTGGAGCATCCCTGGTGACCGACTTCACCGGGTGTGAAGTGTCGGGTCAATCCGCAGGTCGCTAGGGTTTCTCGCTGTCCGACAGCATCGTCGTCGACACCGTAGTCAGGAGACTGTCGAGTGGACCTGTACGAGTACCAGGCGAAGGATCTCTTCGCCGCCCACGGGGTCCCGGTGCTGCCGGGCGACGTGGCAAGCACCCCCGAGGAAGCCCGCGCCATCGCGGAGCAGCTCGGCCAGACCGTCGTCATCAAGTCCCAGGTCAAGACCGGTGGACGCGGCAAGGCGGGCGGCGTCAAGCTGGCCGACGACCCGGCTGACGCGCAGGTCAAGGCCGAAGCCATCCTCGGGCTGGACATCAAGGGCCACATCACCCGCAAGGTGCTCGTGACCGTCGCGTCCGACATCGCCGAGGAGTACTACTTCTCGTTCCTGCTCGACCGGGCCAACCGCACCTTCCTGGCGATGGCGTCGGCCGAGGGCGGCATGGACATCGAGCAGCTCGCCGTCGAGCGCCCCGAGGCCCTCGCCAAGATCCCGGTCAACGCGATCGAGGGTGTCGACCTGGCCAAGGCCCAGGAGATCGTCGCCGCCGCGAAGATCCCCGCCGCCGTCGCCGCGGAGGCCGCCGAGGTCATCGTGAAGCTGTGGGAGGCCTTCGTCAGCGAAGACGCCACCCTGGTCGAGGTGAACCCGCTGGTCCGCGACCCGCAGGACAAGATCATCGCCCTCGACGGCAAGGTCACCCTCGACGAGAACGCCGGCTTCCGCCACCCCGCGCACGCCGACCTGGTCGACCAGGAGGCCGAGGACCCGCTGGAGGCCGCGGCCAAGGCCAAGGACCTCAACTACGTCAAGCTCGACGGCGAGGTCGGCATCATCGGCAACGGCGCCGGGCTGGTCATGTCCACCCTGGACGTCGTCGCGTACGCCGGTGAGAAGCACAAGGGCGTCAAGCCCGCGAACTTCCTCGACATCGGTGGCGGCGCGTCGGCCGAGGTCATGGCCAACGGCCTGCACATCATCCTGGGCGACCCGGCCGTCAAGTCGGTGTTCGTCAACGTCTTCGGCGGCATCACCGCCTGCGACGCGGTCGCCAACGGCATCGTCGCGGCGCTGGAGATCCTCGGCGACGAGGCCACCAAGCCGCTGGTCGTGCGCCTCGACGGCAACAACGTCGAAGAGGGCCGCGCCATCCTGGCCGCGGCCAACCACCCGCTGGTGACCGTGGTCGACACTATGGACAACGCGGCTGACAAGGCCGCCGAGCTCGCGGCTGCGGGGGTCTGACAATGGCTATCTTCCTGACTGACAGCAGCAAGGTCATCGTCCAGGGCATGACCGGCTCCGAGGGCACCAAGCACACCGCGCGGATGCTCAAGTCCGGCACCAACATCGTCGGCGGGGTGAACCCGCGCAAGGCGGGCACCAAGGTCGAGATCGAGGGCGTGTCCCTGCCGGTCTTCGCCACCGTCGCCGAGGCCATGGAGGCCACCGGCGCCGACGTGTCGGTGATCTTCGTTCCGCCGAAGTTCGCCAAGGACGCCGTCCTGGAGGCCATCGACGCCGAGATCGGCCTCGCCGTGGTCATCACCGAGGGCATCCCGGTGCACGACTCCGCCTACTTCTGGGCGCACGCCGTCGCCAAGGGCAACGTCACCCGGATCATCGGCCCGAACTGCCCCGGCCTGATCAGCCCCGGGAAGTCGAACGCGGGCATCATCCCCGCCGACATCACCGGCCCCGGCAAGATCGGCCTGGTGTCGAAGTCCGGCACGCTGACCTACCAGATGATGTACGAGCTGCGTGACATCGGCTTCTCGTCCGCGGTCGGCATCGGCGGCGACCCGATCATCGGCACCACGCACATCGACGCGCTCGCCGCGTTCGAGGCCGACCCCGACACCGAGCTGATCGTCATGATCGGCGAGATCGGTGGCGACGCCGAGGAGCGGGCCGCGGCCTACATCGCCGAGCACGTCACCAAGCCGGTCGTCGGCTACGTCGCGGGCTTCACCGCGCCGGAGGGCAAGACCATGGGTCACGCCGGTGCGATCGTGTCCGGCTCGGCCGGTACCGCGCAGGCCAAGAAGGAGGCCCTCGAGGCCGCGGGCGTCAAGGTCGGCAAGACGCCGTCCGAGACCGCCGCGCTGGCTCGGGAGCTGTTCAACAGCTAACCCCTGATCGGGTGAACTTGGGGCCGGACGCTCGTGTAGCGTCCGGCCCCAGTTTGTTCTCGGCGTAACGGAACCGCTTTGTGTCCGCAGCCGTCGGACGGTTCGCACGTGTCGCGTCGAACGAGTTGAGGAGAGCACGCGATGACCTATCCAGGCGCGGCCCCGGGCGGTTACCCGGGCCAGGGTCCGCAGGGCCACGGATACGCCCCGGCACCCGCACGCCCCAAGCTCGAGCTGGCGCAGATCCTGCACCTGGCGGTCGCGGGTCTCGGTCTGCTGAACCTGTTCCTCGGGTTCGCGCCGATCGTGGCCGAGACCGGCTTCTACGAGAGTTCGTTCGGCTGGATCCCCGCGCTGCTGTTCATCGGCGGCGCGTTCGCGCTGCCGGTGATCCTTCCCGGTGACAAGAAGGTGGGCATCACGTCCGCCGTGGTCACCCTGGGCGGCACGCTGGCGTTCATGTTCACCGTCTTCGCCTTCAGCGGCTCGCTCAAGGTCGGCGGGATCATGGTGCTGATCTTCGGTGTTCTGCAGTCCGCCGCGGCGGTGTTCGCGCTGCTGTTCGAGGCGGGCGTGATCAAGCCGCCGCAGCCGCAGCCGCAGTACGGCATGCCCGGTGGCTACGCGCCGCCGTCCGGCCAGTTCCCGCAGCAGCAGCCGCAGCAGCCGTTCGCGCAGCCGCAGCAGCCCTACGCGCCGCCGCCGGGGCAGTTCGGCCAGGCACCGGGCACCCCGCCGGGTGGCTACCCGCAACAGGGTTGAGTTTCCACTTCGAACGGGGCGGTACCGGATCCCGGTACCGCCCCGTTCGTGTGTGAAGGTGTTCACCGGATCGGCTGACGGCGGCGTGGCACCCCGAGGGCGCTGTTACCCGAGTGCCAGAGTGGGGCCATGGCCCTGCTGGAGGTGGACCCGGTCGCGCCCGCGGCACGCCTGCGGACGCTCGTCGTCGCGGCGCTGGGTCCGCTGCTCACCGGGTACGCCGCGGTCGCCGCGGTGATGGCGCTGGTCACCGCGATCGCCTCCCGCGCCCACTTCACCACCCTCGGCGTGCTCGCGGGCGCCCTGCCCGGCTGGCTGGCCGCCCACCAGGTGCCGCTGATCATCCAGGGCCACGAACTCGGCGCGCTGCCGCTGCTGCCGACCGTCCTGCTGGTGCTGCTTGTCGGCCGCACGGCCGCGGGTGCGGCCGAGCGGCTCGACGCGTGGGGAGCGCGGGAGACCGGGCTGATCATCGTGGCCACGGTCGCCGCGCACGCCGCGTTCGGTCTCACCATCGCGCTGGTGCTGGAGGACGGTCCCGTGGCCGTCGACCCGCTGGCGGGGTTCTACTACCCCGCGCTGCTGTCCGGCCTCGCCGCGACCGTCGGGGTGGCGCGGCGGTCCGGTCTGGTGGACTGGTGCGTCGGCCGGTTCGACGCCGCCGCGCTGCGCGGTTTGCGGGCGGGCCTGCTCGCGGTCGCCGCGCTGCTGGCCTGCGGCGCATTGGTCACCACGTTCGGGCTGGTCACATCGTTCGGGACGGCCAACACGATCTTCGCCTTCGACGGTCCTGGCAGCGCGCTGGGCATGCTGCTGCTGTCGGCCGGATATCTGCCGAACGCGGTGGTCGCGGGTGTCGCGTTCATCGCGGGCCCTGGGTTCTCGCTCGGCGCGGTGACGATCGCGCCGGTCGGCTTCGTCGGCGGACCGGTCCCCGCGCTGCCGCTGCTCGCCGCGCTGCCCGAGCGGTCGGCGCTGTGGTGGGTCGGGCTGTTCGCGCTGCCCGCGGCGGTCGGCGCGCTGGTCGGCTGGGTGCTGCGGTCGACGGCCGAGTCACCGCGGGAGCGGATGCGGTCGGTCGGCGTCGCGGCTGCCGCCGTCGGCCTCGGGTTCGTGGTCATGGCTGGTAGCGCGGGCGGGGCGCTCGGCGGTGGCCCGTTCCATCCGCTCGACCTGCACGCGGCGCTGGTGTCGTTCGCCTTGGTCTGCTGGGTGGCGGTCCCGGGGGCGCTGGTGGCCTGGTTCGCCGGGCCGCGGCCGGTGGTGGATGGTCCGATCGGGCTGATCGACCCTGAGGAAGCCGAGGACGAGTCGCCCGACGACACGGACGACGCCGAGGACGCCGACGAGGATTCCGACGAGGACGAGGACGATCCCGACGAGTCGGCGGACACCGCCGACGCGGCCGCCGCCGAGGCCGTCGAGCCGGATGGCGAGCCGGGACCGGGCCGCTGAGCAAGATCGACTGCGGACCGCCTACGCTGGGCGTATCCCGTTCCGGCGCGCGCAGGAGTCCACGCTGAGTTTCCAGTTCTCCCCGGCGGTCGCGGCCAGGGTCGTCGTCCTGGTCTCGGGCTCGGGCACCCTCCTGCAGGCCCTGATCGACTCGGGCGACGTGCACATCGTGGCCGTAGGCGCCGACCGGAAGAACATCGAGGGACTGGCCCGCGCGGGCCGCGCGGACATCCCCAGCTTCGCCGTCCGGGTCGGCGACCACGCCGACCGGGCCGCCTGGGACGCCGCGCTGACCGACGCCGTCGCCGCCCACGAGCCCGACCTGGTCGTCTCCGCGGGGTTCATGAAGATCCTGGGCCCCCGGTTCCTCGACCGGTTCGCCAACCGCGTGGTCAACACCCATCCCGCGCTGCTGCCGTCGTTCCCCGGCGCGCACGCGGTCGCCGACGCGCTCGCCCACGGCGTCCGGGTCACCGGAAGCACGGTGCACCTGGTCGACAGCGGCGTCGACACCGGCCCGATCATCGCCCAGGAGGCCGTCCCCGTGGCGGCGGGCGACGACGAGGCCACCCTGCATGAACGGATCAAGACGGTGGAGCGCCTGCTCCTGGTCGACGTGGTCACCAGGATGGCGCGCGACGGATACACCGTGGACGGACGAAAGGTGAGCATCCCGTGACGGACTCAGCCCAGCGCAAACCGGTTCGCCGGGCGTTGATCGGCGTGTCGGACAAGTCAGGTCTCCTCGAGCTGGCGACCGGCCTGCACGCGGCCGGGGTCGAGATCGTCTCGACCGGCGGCACCGCGAAGACCCTCGCCGACGCCGGTGTGCCGGTCACGCCGGTCGAGGAGGTCACCGGCTTCCCCGAGTCGCTTGACGGCCGGGTCAAGACGCTGCACCCGAGGGTGCACGCGGGCCTGCTGGCCGACACCGGCAACCCCGCGCACGTCGCGCAGCTCGCCGAGCTGGGCATCGCCGCGTTCGACCTGCTGGTGGTGAACCTGTACCCGTTCGTTCGCACCGTGGCCTCTGGCGCGTCGGTGGACGAGTGCGTCGAGCAGATCGACATCGGCGGGCCCGCGATGGTGCGCGCGTCGGCCAAGAACCACGGCAGCGTCGCGGTCGTGGTCGACCCGACCCGCTACGAGTGGGTGCTCGCCGAGGTCAACGCGGGTGGCTTCACCCTGGCCGACCGACAGAAGCTCGCCGTCGACGCCTTCCGGCACACCGCGACCTACGACGTCGCGGTCGCCTCGTGGATGGGCAGCGCGCTCGCGCCCGACGACGAGGGCTCCGGGTTCCCCGGCTGGGTCGGCGCCACCTGGCAGCGCGCCGACGTGCTGCGCTACGGCGAGAACCCGCACCAGCGGGCCGCGCTGTACGCCCAGGGCGACGGCTCGCGTGGCCTGGCCACCGCGACGCAGCTGCACGGCAAGGAGATGTCGTACAACAACTACGTCGACGCCGACGCCGCGTGGCGCGCGGCCTACGACCACGATTCGCCGTGTGTGGCGATCATCAAGCACGCCAACCCGTGTGGCATCGCGGTGTCCGAAGTGGACATCGCGGCGGCGCACCGCGAGGCGCACGCCTGCGACCCGCAGAGTGCCTTCGGCGGGGTGATCGCAGCCAACCGCGAGGTCACCGTCGCGATGGCCGAGCAGGTCGCGGAGGTGTTCACCGAGGTCGTCGTCGCGCCGTCGTACGCAGACGGTGCGGTGGATGTGCTCAGGCGCAAGAAGAACGTGCGCATCCTGGTCGCCGAGCCGGTCCACCGCGGTGCCGAGCTGCGGCCGGTCTCCGGTGGCCTGCTGCTGCAGACCGCCGACGTGATCGACGCCGACGGCGACGACCCGGCCAAGTGGACACTGGCGACCGGCACCCCGGCCGACGACGCGACGCTGGCCGACTTGGCGTTCGCCTGGCGGGCCTGCCGCGCGGTCAAGTCCAACGCCATCCTGCTCGCCAACGGCGGCGCCACGGTCGGCGTCGGGATGGGCCAGGTCAACCGGGTCGACGCCGCCCGCCTCGCGGTCACCCGCGCGGGCGAGCGCGCCGCGGGCTCGGTGGCCGCGTCGGACGCGTTCTTCCCGTTCCCGGACGGACTGCAGGTGCTGATCGACGCCGGGGTACGGGCCGTTGTGCAGCCAGGGGGATCGGTGAACGACGAGCAGGTGGTCGCGGCCGCTGAGGCGGCCGGCATCCCGATGTACCTGACCGGAACCCGTCACTTCGCGCACTGATTCACGGCTGCCGTCGGCGGGTTGCGGAGGCCCGCTCTCCTGGCTAGAATCGAACATCAGTTCGAACTCGCCGACTTCCCGCGGCGCGGAAGGCCGGGGAGGCGTGTGGTGTCGAGTGC
>DATLIA010000237.1:0-33920 GCA_035540215.1 Actinokineospora sp.
CGCCAACACCGGTGCCGACGCGGCCGCCGCTGACGGCGCGCCCGCGGACGCCAAGCCCGCCGACGGTGCCGAGGACGTCATGGACGCCGAGATCGTCGACGACGAGAAGGACAAGAAGTGAACGAGCTTGCGAGTTCGCCAATTGACACAGTGACCGTTCGAACGGATCCGAGCGGCAGCGAGGTGCACAAGTGACCGATCACCACGAGAACCCAGAGGGCGACGAGCCGCGGGTCGTAGTGCGTGATCGCAGGCGGATCGACCCGGACACCGGGCAGGTCCGCACCGGTTCGGAGGACGCGGAGGTGCCCGCCCCGGCGGGCACCCACGCCCCGTCCGACCCGGAGCCCACGCCAGAGGTCGACCCGGCCGCCGAGTTCAAGGCCCAGCTCGACGAGCGCACCGCCGACCTGCAGCGCCTGCAGGCCGAGTACGCCAACTACCGCAAGCGCGTCGACCGCGACCGCGAGGTCGTGGCCACCGCGGCCAAGGCGCGCGTCGTCACCGAGCTGCTCTCCGTGCTCGACGACATCGAGCGGGCCGCCGCCCACGGCGACCTGACCGGCGCGTTCAAGGCCGTGGCGGAGAAGCTGGCCGCGGGCTTGCAGAAGTCGGGTCTCGAACCGTTCGGCCACGACGGCGAGCCGTTCGACCCGTCGGTGCACGAAGCCGTGCAGCACAACACCTCCACCGAGGTCGACGGCCCGACGGTCACCGGCGTCCTGCGTCGCGGCTACCGCTTCGGCGACCGCGTGCTGCGCGCCGCGCTCGTCGCGGTGACCGACGCCGAGACGGCGCCCGCGGACGCGGGCGTCATCGACGGTGTCGTCGAAGCCGAGACCGAAGAAAACTAAGCGGAAGGAGGGGACGTCCGGTGAGTGCTAGGGACTGGATCGACAAGGACTTCTATCGCGAGCTGGGCGTCTCCTCCGACGCGAGCGACGCGGAGGTCAAGAAGGCCTACCGCAAGCTCGCCCGCGAGCTGCACCCGGACGCCAACCCGGGCAACACCGACGCCGAGGCCCGCTTCAAGTCGGTGTCGGAGGCGTACGGCGTGGTCGGCGACCCGGACAAGCGCAAGCAGTACGACGAGGCCCGCTCGATGTTCGGCTCGTCGGGGTTCCGCCCCGGCGGCTTCGGCACGGGCGGCAACTTCGACTTCGGCGACGTCTTCGGCGGCCAGGGCGGCCAGGCCGGGTTCAGCGGCGCGAGCGGCGGCGGGTTCAGCGACCTGCTGGGCAACCTGTTCGGCCGCGGCCGGGCGGGCGCGACCGCGGCGAGTTCCCGGCCGAAGCGCGGCGCCGACGTCGAGACCGAGGTCCGGCTGGACTTCCTGGAGGCCGTCAAGGGCGCCACGGTGCCGCTGCGGCTGTCCAGTCCGTCCACATGCGACACCTGTCACGGCTCGGGCGCCCGCCCGGGCAGCACCCCGAAGGCCTGCGAGACCTGTGGTGGCGCGGGCTTGGTGAGCCGCAGCCAGGGCGCCTTCGCATTCAGCGAGCCGTGCCGCGATTGCCGCGGCACCGGCCGCCTCATCGACGACCCGTGTGTCGACTGCGGCGGCGAGGGCGTGAGCACCAAGACGCGCACGCTCACCGTCCGCATCCCGGCAGGCGTCGAGGACGACCAGCGCATCCGCCTCGCGGGCCAGGGCGAACCCGGCCGCCACGGCGCGTCGGCGGGCGACCTGTACGTGCGCGTGCACGTCACCCCGCACCCGGTGTTCGGCCGCAGCGGTATCGACCTGACGCTGAAGGTCCCGGTCACCTACCCGGAACTCGCGCTCGGCACCACACTGACCGTGCCGACCCTGGACGCCCCGGTGTCCCTGCGGGTCGCGGCGGGCACGGCGTCCGGTCGAGTGCTCCGCGTCCGCGGCAAGGGCGTCGCCAAGCGCGACGGCCAGACCGGCGACCTGCTGGTCACCCTGGCCGTGACGGTTCCACCGGCGCTGGACGAGGCCGCGAAGTCCGCCCTTGAGGCTTACGCGGCGGCCAGCGGCGACCATGACCCGCGCCCCGAGTTGACGGCGATGGTGCAGAAGGCGAGGGAGTCGTGAACCCGTTCCCGCCCGGTGCCGATGAGGACACCCCGGTCTTCGTGATCTCGGTGGCCGCCCAGCTTTCCGGCCTGCACGCCCAGACCCTGCGCGGCTACGACCGCCAGGGCCTGGTCTCCCCAGGTCGCACCTCCGGCGGCGGTCGCCGCTACTCGGTGCGCGACATCGCCCTGCTGCGCGAGGTGCAGCGACTGTCCCAAGAGGACGGTGTGAATCTCGCGGGGATCAAGCGGATCATCGAGCTGGAGAACGAGGTCGACGCCCTGCGCGACCGGGTCGCCCAGCTCACCGAGGAGATCTCCGCCGCGTACGCCGCCGCGGAGCAGGCCGCCGCCGCGATCCACCGCTCCTACCGCAACGACTTGGTGCCGGTCCGCCAGCAGACCGCGCTCGTCGTGTGGCGGCCCCAGCCCCGTCGCTGAACTACCAGGCCGTCTTCAGGTCCGCGTGCTCGCGGACCCAGGCGTGCATGACGATGCCCGCCGCGACCCCGGCGTTGATCGAGCGGGTCGAGCCGAACTGCGCGATCGACACCAGCAGGTCCGCCCCGGCCCGAGCCTCGGCGGTCAGTCCAGGCCCTTCCTGACCGAAGATCAGCACACATCGCCGCGGCAGTGACGTCGTCTCGATCGGCGTCGATCCCGCTGTGTTGTCCACGCCGACCACCGACAGGCCCTCGGCGCGCGCGAACTCCAGCAGCGAGTCGACCGACGCGTGGTGGTCGACGTGCTGATAGCGGTCGGTCACCATCGCGCCACGGCGGTTCCAGCGGCGGCGGCCGACGATGTGCACCGCCCGGGCGGTAAAGGCGTTCGCGGTGCGCACGACGGTGCCGATGTTGTGGTCGTGCTGGAAGTTCTCGATGGCCACGTGGAACTCGTGCCGCCGGGAGTCCAGGTCGGCGACGACGGCGTCGCGGCGCCAGTAGCGGTAGTGGTCGACGACGTTGCGGCGGTCGCCGTCGGCGAGCAGGTCCGGGTCGTAGCGCTCGTCGGTGGGCAGCGGGCCCTCCCACGGGCCGACGCCGACCGGGTCGCCGAAGACCCACTCGGTCGGGCCGGTCACCTGGCGGCGACCGTGGGCATGCGCCACCGCAGGTAGGCGCCCACATAAGAAACGATCAGCACTATCAGTGCTCCGATTGCCACGACGTGAATGTAGTCGGCGGGGAAGAGCACGCCGATGATGTAGTGCTCGTTGAACCCGCCCGGCAGGTCGCCGAGACCCTGCTGCCTGCGGAAATAGTTCTCCAGCGCGGTCAGCGGGCACGGGATGGGGAACGCGTTGACCAGCACGCCCCACGCCGCGAAGAACACGTGCAGGAAGATCGACCGGGGCCATTTCCAGGCCAGGAACCCACCTAGACCGATATAGATCAGCGCGATGAAGTGCAGAACCATCGTCGCCGCCGCGAGAGCACCGGCCATGCGGATCCTCCTGCCCCAGGTACTTTCCACGGTACCTGGGACAGGACAAAATCACTGGTCAGAAAGCGAATGTCTTGTTTGAGCAGGAGCGCACGCCCCTACTCAAACAAGACCTAGATCGGCAAGATCCAACAGATAGCGGTAGGGGAGCCCCCGAGCCTCGATCGCCTCGCGCGCCCCGGTTCCCCGGTCGACGACGGTGACCACGCCGATCACGTTCGCGCCCGCCTCATCGAGCGCGTCGACGGCCGTCAGGACGCTGCCGCCGGTGGTGGAGGTGTCCTCCACCGCCAACACGCGCTGCCCGGCGACCTCGATGCCCTCGATGCGCCGCTGCATCCCGTGTTCCTTGAGCGCCTTGCGCACCACGAAAGCGTCGAGGACCTCACCGGCGTTGGCCGCCGCGTGCATCATCGCGAGCGCGACGGGGTCGGCGCCGAGGGTCAGGCCGCCCGCGGCGACGTAGTCCCAGTCGGCGGTGGCCTGCCGGAGCAGACGGCCGATGAGCGGCGCGGCGGCGTGGTGCAGGGTCGCCCGGCGCAGGTCGACGTAGTAGTCGGCCTCCTTGCCGGAGGACAGCGTCACGCGGCCATGGACAACGGCTAGTTCGGAGACCAGGCGGGCCAGTTCACTCTTGGCGGCCTGGTCGACAGTCGGAGCGGTTCGCACGGGTACGTAGCCTCTCACGCCGGTCAGTTGAAGCCCCGGCTGTCCTGCTTGAGCGCGGTGTCGACGGTCAGCGCCGACGCCACGACCATGCTGATCAGCGGGTCGGGCAGCTGCCGGTGGATCTGCAGCACGTAGTTGTCCGCCGTGGTGAACAGCGTCTTGGCGAAGCCCTCGAAGGTCTTGGTGATCCGCGCGACCTCGCTGCCGGTGTGGTCGAGGATGGCGAAGTTCCACGCCCGCCAGTTCTCCGCCTGGATCCCGCCGATCGACTGGCCGTTGACCACGAACGAGAACCTGATCTTGCCGAAGACGTTCTCCTGCACGATCTCGCCGACCGGCTGCCCATTCGGCCGCTCGACGATCATCCGCGACTTGAACACCTTGCGCGGCCGGGTCAGCGCGAGCACCGGCTGGTGGTTGATGTCGCGGACCTCGTAGCGGTGGGTGAAGAACTGGTCGTACTCGCCGAGGAACCGCACGACCTTCTTCAGCGTGCTCTGCCCGACCTGGGCGACGAACCCGATCTGGCGGCCGTGCTGGTCGGACACCGAGTACTCGTTGGCGAGCTCGATCAGCTTCACCTTCTGGTTCACCACGAGCACGGGCTCGGTGAACAGCGTGCCGCCGCCCTGCCCGGTCTGCCCCACGCCCGCCTTGCGCTGCTGCTCCTTGATCTTGCTCGGGTCGTGCTGCCCCTCCAGCGACAGCTCCCACGGGCTCGCGTCACTGCGCGGGGCCTGCTGGGCCTGCTGGGTCTGGGCGGTCCACTGCGTACCGTCCCACCAGCGCAGCGTGGTCGAACCTGGACTGTCGGGGTACCACCCCGGCTGCGGGTTAGTCATGCCGCGAGCTTAGGCGCTGTCCCGTGGGTCCGGCACGCGCTATCCGCGCCCGGACGGCCCCTGGCCGCACGGGCGGAAAGCCCAAGTACACCCAGTACGTGCGGCTTCCCGCCCGCGCGCCCAGGAACCGCCCGGATCACGGATCCCGCGCACCGGACCCACGGGACAGCGCCTAACCCCGGTTCCGACCTGCCGCGGCTCGCTTCTCAAGAACGCGCAGGAGTCCGGTTGGGACGTACTTCGCGAACCCGACAAGTGCCTTGTACCGCTTGCCCGGGATCGAGCGGGACCGGCCGTGGCGCAGATCATCGAGGCAGTCCGCGGCCACCCGGTCGGCGTCGAGCCAGAGGAACTCGGGGATGTTCGACACGTCCTCGCCGACGCGCGCGTGGAACTCGGTGTGGGTGAAGCCGGGGCACAGCGCCACGACCCGCACGCCAGTGCCCGCCAGCGTCGCGGCCAGCCCCTCCGACAGCGCGGTCACGTAGGCCTTGGTCGCCGAGTAGGCCGGGCCGGTCGACGGGAAGAACCCGGCGACGCTGGAGACGTTGATGATCCCGCCGTGCCCGCGCGCGATCATGCCCGGCATCGCCGCCCTGGTCAGCCGCAGCACCGCGGTCACGTTGACGTCGAGCTGCGCCTGCAGGTCCTCGGGATCCGCGGCGCGGAACGGCGTGTTCGTGCCGAACCCGGCGTTGTTCACCAGCAGGTCGACCGGCCGCGACTCGTCGGCCAGCCGCTCCTCGACCCGCTTGCGTGCCCGGGTCGTGCCAAGGTCGGCGGTCATCGTCTGCACCTGGACCCCATGCGCGGCGGTCAACGCGCCCGCCGTCTCCTTGAGCCGCTCGGTAGTGCGCGCGACGAGGACCAGGTCGTACCCGTCGGCGGCGAGCTTGCGGGCGAAGGCCGCGCCGATACCCGCGGTGGCACCGGTGATGAGCGCAGTAGGCATGAGATCACGCTACTGGGTGGTAACGCACCGCGTCAGCGGTCTGTGAGCCGATCAGCCTTCGATCCGCTTGATCGACTCCGGGTCCACCACGACCGGTTCCACCTCACCGTCGAACGGGTCGACGACGTCGGCGATCTCGCCGATGCCGCGCAGCAGGCGCTCCAGGCGTGACGGGCTGGAGTTGGGGGCAGCGGCGGCGAGCACCCAGCCCTGCTCGATCCAGGCGACGGCGATGTCCTGGCCGATCTCCTCGGTGGCGTCGACCAGGTCCGGGGTGATCATGGCTCGGGCGCCCGAGATGTCGGACACGAAGGCGTAGCGCTGGCCGACCGGGCCGAGCAGCTCTGGCATGTGCTCGCGCTGGAACGGGGTGCTCGGCACCCACAGCTCCACCACGACCGGGTGCACCCGGCGGCACTGGACCGCGGCGATCACGGTGTTGACCCGGCCGCCCGCCTCCAGGTCGAACACGTACACCCGGCGCCTGCCGTCGGCGGTGAAGGTCGAGCCGGTGACGACGTCGCGGGCCACGCTGTCGCCGTAGTAGGCGATGGCGCCGCCCGACCACGTGCGCGGCAGGTCTGGGTCGGTCTCGGCGAACTGCCAGCCGCGCAGCGCGGCCCAGCGTCGTCGCTCGCGGTTGCGCGAGGTCAGCACGGCGCGGTCGCGCAGCAAGAAGAGGCCGCCCGCGATGAACGCGACCGCGGCGATGACGAACCAGATCCACGCGGGTATGCCCACGTCGAGCAGCGTAGTCGTCGTGGCGCGGTGTTCAAGATCACGGGGGCGTGGCTGGCGTTCTTTCCTGGTTCAGCGGCTCGCGTCGTGCGCCGACAGCGCGGCCCTGACGGTCATCAAGTCCTGGTCGCGGGCGACGTCGAGGCCGGTCAGAGCGGTGATCTTGCGCAGCCGGTAGTCCACTGTGTTCGGGTGGACGCGCAGCTCGGCCGCCGCGCGCCTGCGGTTGAGGCCGGTGGTCAGGTAGACCCGCAGCGTGTCGAGCAGGTCGGGTTTGGCCGCGGCCGGTTCGAGCAGGGTGGCCAGCTGGTCGCGCGCCGGGCTTGGCCGACTGAGCTGGTACTCCACGAGCAGATCACCCAGCCGGTACAGGCCGGGCGGCTTGCCGTAGGCGGTGATGACCTCGCGAAGCTCACCCGCCAGCCGCGCGGCGGCCGGGACGTCGGCGGGCGCGGCCGGGACCACCGCGGCGGTGACCTCGGCGCCCGCTGCCCTGGCGAGATCGGCGATGACCGCGCGCAGCCACGTCCCGTCGGGATCGGCGGCGGGCACCAGAGCGAGTCCACCGTCGACGGACAAGGTGGACAGTGACAGGCCGTGGGTGCGCTGGTCGAGTTCGCCGCGCAACCGGCGCAGCTTGCGCCTGGCCGCGACCATCGGGTCGACGCCCCGGCGCGACTCGTCGGGATGGGCGCCCACCGCGAGGCTCAGCACCAGGTAGGTGGCGGGCGGCTCGATCCCGGCCTGGCGGGCGGCCTGCTCGATCGGCTGGCCGTCGAGCAGCGCCGCGAGCAGGGTCTGCTTGGCCGCGTGCTCTTCGCCGGACACGGCTTGGCGCTCGCCGACGTAGCCCGCGGCCACCGCGCCCGTGTTGAGCCGCAGGTAGCTGATCATCAACCGGTGCGCGGCGAAGACGTCGGCCAGCTCGTCCGGCCGGGCCAGCTGCGCCAGGTGTTCGAAGCACGTCTGGGAGCCGAGGAAGTACGCCCCGGTCACCGCGTCGATCGGGATTCCCTCCTCCGCCCGCCGCGCGGCCGACCGGCGCACGATGTCGAGCTGGTCCTGGGTGGGCAGCTCGCCGGTGCGCAGGACCGTGACGAACGCGCGCAAGATCGCCTCGACGATGCGCTGGACGTCGCCGGTCAGCAGTTCGGCTGGCAGGGAGCGGTAGACCGGGAGGTCCTCGACCAGCCGGTCGAGGACGAGCCGGGTGATGTGGGGCAGGTCGGACAACAGCTTCTGGTGCACGGGGAATCCGCCGAACTCGATGGTCGGCTTGTGACTCGTCACAACAAACCTCGCGAACTTTGGGGGAACATCCAGGACCGTCGAACTGCCGTGACCTCCATTATGTGATCAGTAGATTACCAGCCGGTAACAAATTCCAGGAGGTTCGGATGCGCGTACGTGGGATGGCAGTTGCCGTCGCGGTCGGGCTCGGAATGCTGTTCGCGCCTGCCGCGCAGGCCGCCGAACCGTTGAACTACGTCGCTCTCGGCGACTCGTTCGCGGCGGGTCCGCTGATCCCCTGGCAGGACTCGAACCTCGCCTGCCTGCGTTCGACCAACAACTACCCGACGGTGGCGGCCAAGGCACTCGGCGCGAGCCTGACCGACGTCAGCTGCTCCGGGGCGAAGGTCAGCGACTTCAGCGGCAGGCAGTTCGGGTTCCTCGCGCCGCAGTACGACGTGTTGAGCGCCGATGTCGACCTCGTCAGCCTGACCATCGGCGGCAACGACATCGGGCTGGTGCAGGAGGCGCTGGGCTGCGTCAACGTCTTCCCGGAGCCGTTCGGGCTCTCCTGCAAGGATCGGCTGACCGCGGGCGGCGACAAGCTCAAGGCCGCGATCGACGCGTGGGCGCCGACGTTCGCGGGCGCGCTCGCCGAGATCAAGCGCCGCGCGCCGCGCGCCAAGATCCTCGTGGTCGGCTACGCCACCTACATCAAGCGCGGCGGCTGCTACCCGACCCAGCCGATCTGGGCCAGGGACGCCGACTACATCCAGGGCTCGGTGAACCACCTCAGCGCGACGTTGCGCGCGCAGGCCACGGCGGCGGGCGCGACGTTCGTCGACACAGCCGCCGTCTCGGTCGGCCATGACACGTGCGCGGCACCTTCGGCGCGCTACATCGAGGGCCTGATCCCGACGTCGATCGCCGCGCCGCTGCACCCGAACGCCCAAGGGATGACCGCGTTCGGTGCCGCCGTGGCGACTGCGGCACGATAGAGAGCGGAGAGGGGCAGCGGTTGGAGGCTGCCCCTCTCCGCTCCGCCTCCCCGGAATTTTGACTTGTCTATGCGCGGGAGACGATCAGTCCTGAATTGTCGTCGGTGATGTCGACCATGACGGTGTCGCCGTCGCGGATGTCGCCCGCGAGCAGCGCCTTGGCCAGTTGGTCGCCGATCGCGCTCGACACCAGCCGCCGTAGCGGGCGGGCGCCGTAGACCGGGTCGAAGCCGTTGATCGCCAGCCAGTCGCGCGCCGACGTCGTGACCTCCAGGCTGAGCCTGCGCGCGGCCAGCCTGCGGCCGAGCCTGCCGATCTGGATGTCCACGATCGACGTCAGCTCCTCGGTGGCCAGCGAGTGGAACACCACGATGTCGTCGAGCCGGTTGAGGAACTCCGGCTTGAAGTGCCGCTGCACCACCGCCAGCACCGCGTCCTTGCGCTGCCGCTCATCGAGGTTGGCGTCGGCGATGGCCTGCGAGCCCAGGTTCGACGTCAGCACCAGGATCGTGTTGCGGAAGTCGACCGTGCGGCCCTGCCCGTCGGTCAGCCGACCGTCGTCCAGCACCTGCAGCAGCACGTCGAACACGTCCGGGTGGGCCTTCTCCACCTCGTCGAGCAGCACGACGCTGTACGGGCGGCGGCGGACCGACTCGGTGAGCTGCCCGCCCTGGTCGTAGCCGACGTAGCCGGGCGGGGCGCCGACCAGGCGGGCGACCGAGTGCTTCTCGGAGTACTCGCTCATGTCGATGCGGATCATCGCCCGCTCGTCGTCGAACAGGAACTCCGCCAGCGCCTTGGCCAGCTCGGTCTTGCCGACACCGGTCGGGCCGAGGAACAGGAACGAGCCGGTCGGGCGGTCCGGGTCGGACACGCCGGCTCGGGCGCGGCGGACCGCGTCGGCGACCACTCGCACCGCCTCGGCCTGGCCGACGACGCGCGCGGTGATCGCGTCCTCCATGCGCAGGAGCTTCTGCGTCTCGCCTTCGAGCATGCGACCGGCGGGGATGCCGGTCCAGGCGGAGACGACCTCGGCGACGTCGTCGGGGCCGACCTCCTCCTTGAGCATCACCTGCTCACCCTCCTGGGCCGCGGTGGCCTCGACCGCTGCTTCGAGGTCCTTCTCCAGCGCGGGGATGCGGCCGTAGCGCAGTTCGGCGGCCCGGCCGAGATCGCCGTCGCGCTCGGCTCGCTCCGACTCGCCGCGCAGCCCTTCCAGCTTCTCCTTCAGCTCGCGGACCTTGTCCAGGGAGCCCTTCTCGTTCTGCCAGCGGGCGGTCAGCCCGGCCAGCGTCTCGCGCTTCTCGGCCAGCTCGGCGCGCAGCGCGGCCAGCCGGTCGCGGGAGGCGGCGTCGTCCTCTTTGGACAGCGCCATCTCCTCGATCTCCAGCCTGCGCACCGCGCGCTCGACCACGTCGATCTCCACCGGCCGCGAGTCGATCTCCATTCGGAGCCGGGACGCGGCCTCGTCGACGAGATCGATCGCCTTGTCCGGCAGGAACCGGGCGGTGATGTAGCGGTCGGACAAGGTGGCGGCGGCGACCAGCGCGGTGTCGGTGATCCGGACGCCGTGGTGGACCTCGTAGCGCTCCTTGAGGCCGCGCAGGATGCCGATGGTGTCCTCGACCGACGGCTCACCGACGAGGACCTGCTGGAAGCGCCGCTCCAGCGCCGGGTCCTTCTCGATGTGCTGGCGGTACTCGTCGAGCGTGGTCGCGCCGACCATCCGCAGCTCGCCGCGGGCGAGCATCGGCTTGATCATGTTGCCCGCGTCCATCGCGCCCTCGCCGGTCGCGCCAGCGCCGACGATCGTGTGCAGCTCGTCGATGAAGGTGATGACCTGGCCCGCGGAGTCGGTGATCTCTTTGAGGACGGCCTTGAGCCGCTCCTCGAATTCGCCGCGGAACTTCGCCCCGGCCACCATCGCGCCGAGGTCGAGGCCGACGACCCGCTTGCCGCGCAGCGACTCTGGTACGTCACCGGCGATGATCCGCTGGGCCAGCCCCTCCACGATCGCGGTCTTGCCGACGCCGGGCTCACCGATGAGCACCGGGTTGTTCTTCGTGCGGCGCGAGAGCACCTGCACGACCCGGCGGATCTCGGTGTCGCGGCCGATCACCGGGTCCAACTCGCCCTTGCGGGCCCGGTCGGTCAGGTCGACGCCGTACTTTTCCAGCGCCTGATACGTGCCTTCGGGGTCGGGGCTCGACACCCGCGCGGACCCGCGGACCCTGGCGAACGCCTCCCGCAGCGCGTCCGGCGTGGCGCCGTGCCGCTTGAGGACCTCGGCGACGTCACCGCCCTCGGCGGCCAGGCCGACCAGGAGGTGCTCGGTGGAGACGTACTCGTCGCCCATCTCGGTGGCGAGCTTCTGCGCGTGCGTGATCGCGCGCAGCGCCTGCTGCGCGAGCTGTGGGGACGAGACCGTGGCCCCGACCGCCGACGGGAGCGACCGCGCCAGCGGCTCCAACTCCTTGCGCACGGTGTTGGGATCGGCGCCGACGGCGGTGAGCAGCGGCGCGGTCAACCCGTCCGCCTGCGCCAGCAGCGCACCGAGCAGGTGCACCGGCCGGATGTCGGGATTGCCAGCGGCGGACGCGGCCTGCGCCGCGGCCGAGATCGCCGCCTGTGTCTTGGTCGTCGGGTTGAACGCGTCCATCTCCCACCTCGGTCGATACGGCCTTGTCACGGGTTCAACGCGGGAAAAGTTGAGTCAGTTCCACTCAACCTTAGGGGGTGGCGCGCGCCACTGCCGCGACCTGGCGGGTGAACAACGGGTGCCGGGACCGCTCCGGCCGACGATCACCTGGTCACCCACCTGTCGCAACCCGGCTGTCCACACCACGGGGGTAGTTATCCACAATGCCCAGGTGTCCATCCACAGGCGGACGCGCATTGTCGCGCGTTGATCTCCGCCGCCGTTCGCGAAAGCCGCCAAACGGGTGGCTTTTCGGCCCGCCTTGATCACTCCGAGCCGCTCACCAGGGCGAACGACGGGATACGAATAGGCAACGGAATGCCCATACCTTGGAGTATGCGCCGCAGAATGTCCGGAGCGGCGCGACCGCGCCGTTTCGAGCACTGGGGGTCTCCATGAGACGCATAGCTCATTTGACGCTGGCCGCTTGTCTTGGCGCCGGTCTGGTGGCGGTGGGGGCCGCGACCGCGGCCCAGGCCGCACAGCCGGACCCGGTGGCGGCGGGATTCACCGCCATGGCGCCGACGCGGGTGCTCGACACCCGGTCCGGTGCCCCGGTCGGCGCGGGACAGTCGGTCCCGCTCGACCTGTCGGCGAAGGTTCCGGCGACGGCCACGGCCGTCGTGCTGAACGTGACCGGAACGCAGTCGACGGCGTCGACGTTCGTCACGGTGTTCCCCTCGGGCACGCCGCGGCCGACGGCGTCGAACTTGAACCTGGTGCCTGGGGACACGCGGCCGAACCTGGTGACCGTGGCCCTTGGCGCGGGCCGGAAGGTCGACCTGTTCAACAACTCCGGCTCGGTGCACCTTGTCGCGGACCTGGCGGGGTACTACGCCCCAGAGTCCACGGGCAAGTTCACGTCGCTTAGCCCGTTCCGGGTTCTCGACACGCGGGGCAACGCGGCGGTGGGGCCGCAGGGTGTGCGTGACATCGACCTGTCCGACTCGATCCCGGCGTCGGCGACCGCCGTCGTGTTCAACCTGACCGGGCTCGGCGCGACGACGGGTACCTACGTGACCGCGTGGCCGACCGGTGCCGTCCGGCCGACGGCGTCCAATCTCAACCTCACCCCTGGGGCGGTGGTGCCGAACCTGGTCACCGTCGCCGTCGGGGCGAACCGCAAGGTCAGCCTGTTCAACAACTCGGGCTCGGTGCACCTGGTCGCCGACGTCGCGGGTTTCTACACCCCCGCCTACGGCGCCATGTTCACCGCCGTGTCGCCCCAGCGGGTGCTCGACACCCGCGACGGCACCGGCGGCGCCGCCGGTGCGCTGCCCGCGGGCGGCCAGATCGATCTCAGCGTCGGCGCTGTCGTGCCGTACTCGACGACCGGCGTGGTCATGAACCTCACCGGCACCGCGCCCACCGCGGACACCTTCGTGACCGCGTGGCCGAAGTGGGAGCTCCAGCCCGTCGCGTCGAACTTGAACCTCACCCCCGGCCAGACCGCGCCCAACCTCGCGGTCGTGTCGGTGGGCACGCTTGCGTCCGTGTCCCTCTACAACAAGGCGGGCTCGACGCACCTTGTCGCCGACCTGGCGGGGTTCTTCTGGCTGCCGCAAACGCCGTGCGCCGCCGACTGTGTGATCGCGTGGGGTGTCAACGACAGCGGTCAGCTCGGCACCGGGGCCTACGTGCCCGCTTCGGGGACGCCGGATCCGGTCGCCGGGCTGTCCGGCGTGAAGGCCGTCAAGGGCAGCGCGTTGCGGGGATACGCGCTCAAGAAGGACGGCACGGTGTGGGCGTGGGGTGACAACGAGAACGGCGAACTCGGCAACGGCTGGACCGGCGGCGCGGTCAGGTACCCGGTGCCCGTGGTCGGCCTGTCCGGGGTCACCGCGATCGGTGACGGCATCGCGCTGAAGTCCGATGGCACGGTGTGGACGTGGGGCAATCTGCCCGTCCCGTCGTCGGTACCGGTGAAGGTCGCCGGGCTCACCGACATCAAGGCCGTCGCCAAGACGTACGGCACGGCCATCGCGCTGCGCACGGATGGGACCGTGTGGACGCTCGGCCAGAACGCGTTCGGTGAACTCGGCAACGGTTCCACCGCGCCCGCCTCGGCGTCGCCGGTCCAGGTCGCCGGGCTCACCGGGGTCGTCAGCCTCGCCGCGGGCAGGCACACGGCGTACGCGGTGAAGTCGGACGGCACGCTGTGGGCGTGGGGTGACAACCGGCTGGGCCAGCTCGGCAAGGGCGGCGCACTCGGTGTCGGGTGCTACGAGCACCCGTTCCCGGCCAACTGTGTCTCGACCGTCCCCGTCCAGGTCGCGGGCCTGGCCAACGTCACCTCGGTCGGTGCCGACGAACTGCACGGGTTCGCGGTGAAGGCTGACGGCACGGCCTGGGCGTGGGGTTCCAACCTGCGCGGAAGCCTCGGTATCGGCGTCGACTGCGGCGGCCTGTGCCCGGTCACGACACCGACCCAGATCCAGGGTGTGGCCAACGCCCGCACGATCGACGGCTTCTACCTCGGCGGCTATATCGTCGACGCCGACGGCAGGGTCTGGGCGTGGGGCGACAACTACCGGGGCCAGTTCGCCGCCACGGACAACCCGGTGGGCGACATGTCCACGGTGCCGGTCCGGCTGCGGGACCTGACCGGTGTCGCGGCTGTCGCGGGCGGCGTCAACGCGGCGTTCGCGCTGATTCCGTAAAGGCGGGATCTTCGGACCGGGGTCGCCGCGGCGGCCCCGGTCTGCTTTTCACAGGACGTTGTTGAGTTTGCCGAGGAGGCGGGCGAACTCGCGCAGGTCGTCGGTCGACCACTCGTCGAACTTCTCGCGGAGCTGCTTGCGGCGGTCCGTGCGGACCTCGGCGAGACGGGCCGCGCCGGTGGCGTTGACCTGCAGGAGGCGGGCCCGGCCGTCGGACGGGTCGGGAACTCGCTCGATCAGGTCGAGTTCCTCCAGTCGGGCGACCTGCCTGCTCACCGTGGACTTGTCCAGGCCGGTCCGCTCGACCACGTCGGCGGCCCGGACCGGGCCGATGTCCATCAGGTGCAGCAGAAGGGCGTAGGAGGCGCCGTCGAGGCCGGGGTGGATCTTGGCGGCGAGCGTCAGCGACACGCTGCGGGCGCGGCCGAACAGCTTCGACAGCTCGCGTTCGAGGTCGTGGGCGGCAACCTCTCGGTCCTCAGTCACACACGGAACGTTATCCGCCGGTCGCGGCCAGGTGAACGTTGGTCTCGCCAAACGATTGCCGCAGTCAGCCGAATGCCACTTCGCCCACTCGGCTGTCCCCCGATAGGGCGAATGCCAATCACTGGCGGTGAGGATACGGCACACCTTGGGGTGATCCTGGGTGCCGATTCCGGAATTCCGACTACTGTTAACACTCCGTCGGGGGATGGATGCTCTAGTAGCGTGGTGCAAGGCTTACCCGGCGCACGAGAGGTGGAGTCGACCCCCCGACCATGACAGCCAACGCCTTGGTGAGCCCCATTCCGGCCTCGCAGCCCCGGACCGAGTCACCCACCGCCGTATCGACGATGGTGCGGCAGGTCCGTGAGAGCTTCGCGGTGGTCGAGCCGCACGCCGAACAGGTGGCTCAGTTCTTCTACGGGATGCTGTTCACTATCGAACCGTCCATCCGGGAGATGTTCCCGGCCAACATGCAGGTCCAGCGCTCCCGGCTGCTGCGCGCGCTCGTGCACGTCGTCCAGATGGTCGACCGCCCGGACGATCTGGTGCCGTTCCTGCAGCAACTCGGCCGCGACCACCGCAAGTTCGGTGTCGTCACGACCCACTACGAAGCCGTCGGGATGGCCCTCATCTCCTCGGTCAAGAAGTACGCGGGCGACGCGTGGACCGACGAGGTCGAACGCGCCTGGGCCGAGGCCTACACGATCATGGCCCGCGCGATGCTCGACGCCGCCGCCGCCGACGAGGGTCCCGCCTACTGGCACGCCGAGGTCGTCTCCCACGAGCGCATCGGCTGGGACATCGGCGTCGTCCGGGTCCGCCCGCACTACCCGGTCCCCTACCAGCCGGGCCAGTACCTCAGCGTCGAAGTCCCCCAGCGCCCCCGCCTGTGGCGCTACTTGACCCCGGCCAACGCCCCACGCGCCGACGGCACCATCGACTTCCACATCCGAGGTGTCGAAGGCGGCTGGGTCAGCCGCTCGATCGTCGCCCACGCCAAAGTCGGCGACGTCTGGAAGATGGGCCCACCGATGGGCCGGATAGCCGTCGACCGCGAAAGCGGCCGAGACGTCCTGATGGTCGCCGGTGGCACAGGACTATCGCCGATGCGCGCGATCATCGATCACCTGGCGCAGTGGGGAGAGAACCCACACGTCCATCTGTTCATCGGCGGCAGACTCCGACAGGACCTCTACGACGTCGCGAACCTCCAGCAGATCGCGTCGGTAAACCCTTGGCTGACAGTGGTTCCAGTGGTTGAGGAACCCAACGTGCCTGGCGTGGAACAGGGAACACTCGCCGACGTCGTCACCCGATACGGCGCGTGGGCGGATCGGGATGTCCTGGTGTCCGGTTCACCGGGGATGATCCGGTCGACGGTCTCCCGCATGCTCGTCGCCGGAACCCCCCTGGACAGGATCACGTACGACCCGTTCACGGTGGACTGATCAGTTTCTGTGGAAACTTGTTTCCGTCGCGTCCCGATCCTATATTTTCACCGGGCGGTCGGAACAGCTTCGTCGTCTGGTCACGGAAGGACGACACCATGGAGCCAGTGGACCGGGCAGCTGGAAAGCTCTCGCGACGGACGCTGCTGTTCGGCGGGGCCGCGCTCGCCACCGTCGGCCTGACCGGCTACTCGGTTCTTGGGTCCGACGCGCCCGCCTTCGCCGCGACGACGGACCAGCCGGATCTGAACTTCCCCAACGCGATCCGGTCCGTCGACCTGGCCGTCAACGCGTTCGGGATCGCCAACTGGTACGTCTGGTGTGGAACCCCCGCCTTCCGCGACGGCAAGTACTACCTGTTCTACTCCCGCTGGCAGACCGGGTCGACCGGTCGCGGCACCGACCCTTCGGAGAGCATCTTCTACGGCTTCAGCGGCTGGATGAAGTACTCCGAGATCGCGGTCGCCGTGTCGGACAGCGCGCACGGCCCGTTCACCCACGTGCGGACGCTTCTCAAGAGCACCAACGACTCGACGCGGTGGGACCAGTACAACGCCCACAACCCGCACGTCCGCGAGTTCGACGGCAAGTGGTACCTGTACTACATCGCGAACAAGCCGACCACCGGCCAACCGTCCATGTGGCTGAACTACCACGCTGGGCAGCGGATCGGCGTGTACGTCGCCGACACCTTCGACGACCTCATCAATGGCCGCGGCACCCGCAGCGCGAACCCGATCGCCGGGCCGGACGGGGTCAACACCTTCCAGATGGCGGTCAACCCGTCGGTCGACAGGACGCCCGCGGGCACCTACCTGATGACCTACAAGTGCTGGGACAGCCAGAAGCGCTACATCACCGTCGTCGGCACCTCGACCTCACCCGCGGGCCCGTTCACCTTCGCGGCGAAGGCACTCGACACGACCGAGACCCAGGCAGAAGACCCGTTTATGTGGTACGACCACCACCGGTCGCGCTACTACGCGATCGTCAAGGACTTCTACAGCGGCGCCGACCGGACCAACGCGCTCACCTCGCAGTACGGTGCGCTGGCGCTGGTCACCTCCACCGACGGCCTCGACTGGGAACCCGCGGCGACCTCACTGGTGTCGCTCAAGAAACTGGTGCTGACCAACGGGACGACCCAGACCCTGGCGAACCTCGAACGGCCCCAACTGCTCTTCGACCCGAAGACCGACGCCCCGGTCGCGCTGTACTGCGCCATGCGGGTCGGATCGAACGACGTGAGCAAGAACGTCGCCATCCCGCTCACTTTCGCGCCGCTGGACATCGCTCTCGGCAAGGCGGTGACGGCGTCGAGCATCCAGTCGTCCTCGTACCCCGCGTCCGCCGCGGTCGACGGTTCGGCCACGACCCGTTGGTCCAGCCAGTTCAGCGACCCGCAGTGGATCAGGATCGACCTCGGCAAGAAATGGAAGATCACCGGGGTCGAGTTCCACTGGCAGAACTCCTACGCAAAGCAGTACCGCCTCCAGACGTCCGACAACGGCACCACCTGGACCGATATCTACACCACCGCCACGAATCCGGGCGGGGTGCAGAAACTGACGAATCTCAACGGTGTCGGCCGGTACATCAGGATGTACGGGGAGAAGCGCGCGACCGCGTATGGCTACTCGCTGTTCCGGTTCAGCGTGTACGGCTCGGCGCATCTCGATTCCTGACCCTGGGTCAGTTCGGGGTCACCTCTACGGGGATTCCGTTCAGCACGGCGTTTCCCGACAGGGCGTCGATGAGGAGTTCGTCGGCCAACAGGTTTGAGTTTATGCCTGCGTGGGCGGTCGCAACCGCTGTTCGCATTCCGGTTTGGTCGTGGCCCCAGCCGTGGGGGATGCTGATCACGCCGGTGCGGATGGTGTCGGTTACCTCGACTGGTACCCGCACCTTTCCCGTTCGCGATCGGACCGTGACGTCTGCCCCGTCGACCAGGCCCAGTCGTTCCGCGTCAGCGGGGTTGACCTGTGCTGTGCAGCGGTTCTTGCCTTTTACCAACGGTTCCAGGTTGTGCATCCAGGAGTTGTTCGATCCCAGTTGCCTGCGGCCGATCAGCAGCATCTGTCCATTGGGGACGGTGGCTAGTTCGGCGGTCAGGCGGGGGACGTCCTCCACAAGTGCGGGCGCGGCGAGTTCGATCAAGCCACTCGGGGTCGCCAGGACATCGGGGACCCGTGGTCGCAGTGGGCCGTAGTCGATGCCGTGGGGTGCGGCTTTCAGCTCCGCCAAGGTCACCTTGTATGGGCCAGAGCGCAGCAGCAGGTCGATCAGACGTTCCGGGCCGGTCAGCGTCGGGTCTGGGTCGACGCCTGCTCGGGCCGCGAACTGGGCTGCCACGAAGTCGTCCATGGCCGCGACATCCGCGCCCGCGCCGGTGATGATGCCGGTCAGGCGGAGCAGGGTTTCCCATTCCTGGGGCAGGTCGGTCGGGATGGCCGCGCCGGTCCAGTTGGCGATGTTGCGGACCGCGAACTGGTAGAGGGCGACGTCGTAGTGGGGGCGTTCCAGTGGGGACGGGCCGGGCAGGATGACGTCGGCGTGCCTGCTGGTCTCGTTCAGATACACGTCGAGCGAGATCATGAAGTCGAGTTGGTCGAGGGCTTCGGCGAGTCTGGCCGAGTTGGGGGTGCTCAGGCATGGGTTGCCGCACACCGTGATCAGGGCGCGCACCTGACCGTCGCCCGGAGTCAGGATCTCGTCGGCGAGGGTGGCTACCGGGAATTCGCCCAGTACTTCTGGGAGGTCGCGGACCCGGCTGCGCCAGCGGCCGTGGGCGAAGCCTCGTCGCCGTCCCGCCTTGACGTTCGCCTGGCCTGCGGCGGCCAGGGGGAACATGGCGCCGCCGGGGCGGTCGAGGTTGCCGGTCAGGACGTTGAGTACGTCGACCAGCCAGCTCGCCAACGTGCCGAATGCCTGGGTTGAGGTGCCGATTCGGCCGTAGACCGCCGCGCTGTCGGCAGCGGCCAGCTCTCGGGCGAGGCGGCGGGTCTCGTCGGCGGTAATGCCGGTGATCGGGGCGACGGCCTCTGGGGTGAACGGCTGGGACAGGTCCCGGACCTCATCGACGCCCGTCACGTGTTCAGCGAGCGTGCCCAGGTCGACCAAGTCCTCCGCGAACAGGGTGTTGACCAGCGCGAACAGCAGTAGCGCGTCGGTTCCGGGGCGGATGGCGTGGTGTTCGTCGGCCAGCTCCGCCGTGCGGGAGCGGCGGGGGTCGAGCACCACGATCTTGCCGCCGCGGGACTGGATGGCCTTCAGCCTGCCGCGCATGTCCGGTGCTGTCATCAGGCTGCCGTTGGACACCAGTGGGTTCGCGCCGAGCAGCAGCAGATGGGCTGTCCGGTCGACGTCGGGGACCGGGATGCTCATCGGGTCGCCGAAGAGGTAGCCTGCCGACACGTGCTTGGGCATCTGGTCGACCGTGCTGGCCGAGTAGAAGTTCTTCGTCGACAGGGCTTTGTAGAGCACCCGGCCGTAGAGGGCCGTCGACGTGTTGTGGACCGACGGGTTGCCCGCGTAGACCGCGACGGCGTCCTTGCCGTGGTCGGCGATGATCTTCGGCAGCCTGGCCGCGATCTCGGCATACGCCTCGTCCCAGGTCGCCGCGTGCCACTCACCGTCGCGCTTGATCATGGGGGTGCGGAGGCGGTCGGGGTCGTGGTGCAGCGCACCAATTGATGCGCCCTTGGGGCAGATGTACCCGGACGAGAAAACGTCGGCCGCGTCGCCACGGACGGTGGTCACCCGATCTCCGTCGATGGTGACGTCCAGACCGCACGTCGCCTCGCAAAGTGGGCATGTGACCTGCTCGGTGCGCATAGCTCCGCCCCTCATCGTCCGGACCAACAGCCTTGCACGACCCGGTGACAAATCCCCGCTCGCGGGACATCGGAAACGATCCAGTCATCACTATTGGTAGGTGACCCGGGGTGCGGAATACACGCAGGGCGCTGCCGGGCAGCGTCCCCAGTTGTGGGCTGCCCGCGCGGCTGTCGCCGAGCAGGGTGTGCTGGCCAGGCACGTGCGCAGGCTGTGGGCGCTCCCGGGCACCCGCCTCGGCGTGGCCACCTGGCCGCCGACCTTCAACCACCGCCTGCTCCTGAGCTGGAACTACTGGTGGCAGGCCCACCTGCTCGACTGCCTCATCGACGCCCAGCTCCGCGCGCCCACCCCGGCCCGCCTGGCCACCATCCGCCAGCACATCCGCGGTGTCCATGTCCGCAACCTGGGCCGGTGGACCAACGAGTACTACGACGACATCGCCTGGATGGGCCTCGCCCTGCTGCGCGCCTCCGACGAGTTCGGGTTCGACACGGAGAAGGCGCTCGACGCGATCACCGCCCAGATCCGGGCGGGCTGGACCGACCACGGCGGCGGCGGCATCTGGTGGAAACGCAGTGACACGCTCAAGAACGTGCCTGCCAACGGCCCGGCCGCGATCCTCCTCGCCCGCTTCGCCCAGGACCGCGCCGACCGGCAGCGCGCCCGCTCGATGACCGACTGGATGGACGAGTACCTGCTCGACGACACCACCGGCCTGATCTGGGACGGCCTCTACGTCCACTCCGACGGCGAGGTCCGCGAGCGC
Organism: Actinokineospora sp.; assembly: GCA_035540215.1. Taxonomy (GTDB): domain Bacteria; phylum Actinomycetota; class Actinomycetes; order Mycobacteriales; family Pseudonocardiaceae; genus Actinokineospora. The sequence goes on from DATLIA010000237.1 coordinate 20,811, forward strand.
GTCGAGATCGTTTACTCCTACTGCCAGGGTGTCTTTCTCGGCGCCTGTGTCGAGTTGGCCGTCGGCGACCCGTCCGGCGAGTGGACTGAGCGGGCCGACCGCACGGTCCGCGCCGTGGCCAGGCACCTGGCCGTCGACGGCGTCATCCCCGGCCGCGCGGGCGGCGACGGCGGCCTGTTCGCGGGCATCCTCGCCCGCTACCTCGCCCTCTCCGCGATCCACCTGCCCGAGGCGTCCGGCGACCTGGCCGCCTGGATGGTGATCACCACCGCCGAGGCGACCTGGCGCAACCGCGGCGTCGCCCGCAGCGGGCCGCTGTTCGGCGACGAGCCGGTCGTCCCGGCGATCACCCCGCGCGGCAGGCGCGACCGCCGCGTCGAGCGGGACCTGTCGGTGCAGCTGTCCGGCTGGATGTTCATGGAGGCCGCCGCGCTGCTGGAAGGACATGCCAGCATGGCGCCATGACGGTGCTTGTGGTGACGGGTGGCAGCCGGGGTATCGGCGCGGCGGTTTGCCGCCGTGCCGCGCGGGACGGATTCGACGTGGTGGTCAACTACACCGCCGACGCCTCGGCCGCCGACGACGTGGTCGACTCGGTGCGCGCGCTCGGCCGACAGGCGCTCGCCGTCCAGGCCGACGTCGCCGACGAGGATCAGGTCGCGACCCTGTTCGAGCGCGCGGCCGACCTCGGCCCACTTGGCGCGCTCGTGGCCAACGCGGGCATCACCGGCAACACCCCCGGCAGGCTCGACGAGCAGGAGCCCGCCACGTTCCGCCGGGTGTTCGACGTCAATGTCACCGGGGTGTTCCTCTGCCTGCGCGAGGCCGTCCGCCGACTGTCCACACGCGACGGTGGGCCGGGCGGTTCGATTGTGACCGTCTCCAGCACCGCCGCGCGTCGCGGTTCGCCGGGTGAGTGGGTCCATTACGCGGCAAGCAAAGCCGCCGTCGAGACCCTCTCCTTTGGACTCGCGCAGGAGGTCGCGAGCGAGGGCATCCGGGTCAACGTGGTGGCACCCGGACTCGTCCACTCCGACCTGCACGCCGCCGCGGGCATGCCGGACCGCCCCGAGCGGCTGGCCCCGCGTATCCCGATGGGCCGGGCCGGACAGCCGCCGGAGATCGCCGAGGCGGTCGTGTGGCTGCTCAGCCCGGCCGCGTCGTTCGTGACCGGCGCGGTGCTGCCCGTGTCAGGTGGCTTCTGACCGCGGCAGCGGGAAGTGGGCGACAACCGTCGCCCGCACGACCTCGACCTTGTCGGCCGACGCGTGTGCCATCGGCAGTCCGTCCGGGTCGATGTCGTCCAGGCCCGTGATCGTCAGCACGACGGCCTCATCGGAGGTCGCCGCGGTGATCGACAGTGGACCGTCCAGCGTGGCCGCCTCCTCGGCGACCAGCACGACGTCGCAGGCCAGCAGCTCCGGCACGTCCTGGCGCAGCAGCCACCGGCTCAGCGACCGCCGTGCCTGCGGCCACTCGGCCGACGAGGTGATCGCCAGCTCCGTCGACTCGGATCCCGCGTCCAGGTTCATCCGGCTCCCTTTGGGCGTGCGGAGTCCACGGCTGCCGGACCCTGTGGAGGGTCGTCCTGTCCTCAGTGGCCGTTACGTGAATTTGGCGGGTTGTTCGGTTAACAGCTTCGAGAGTGTCTCGGTGAACCTGGCCGCGTCCACCCCGGCGGGCGGGGCGCCGAAGTACTCGGCCGCGAGGAAGTAGCCGATCATCGCCGACTGCATCACCGCGGCGGCGGCGGCCGGGTCGGCGGCGACCAGCGGCGTCGGGTCGCCGAAGAGCAGGTCCGCGACGCCCATCTCGATGCCGCGGTCCATCATCATCTTCTGCACGGTCTCGGCCACCTGCGGCGCCCGGCCGCGCTCCCACATCAGGATCGCGATCAGCGGCCTCAGGTCGGCGAGGAAGTCGAGATCGGCCAGCAGCTGCCTGGACAGCGCCGGGGTGATCGGCCCGCCGGTGGTCGCGACCTGCGCTTGCGGGTCCTTGCGCACCCGGACCAGCTCGCGCTCGACGACGGCGGCGAGCAGCGCGTCCTTGTCCGGGAAGTGCCGGTAGAAGCCGCCGCTCCCGGCGGAGAGTCCGGCCGCGGCCTCGATGGCCGTCACCGGAGTCGCGGCGACGCCGCGCTCGACGAACAAGGCGAGCGCGGCGTCGATGATCCGCTCACGGGTCCCGGTCGCCATGGGATCAAGTTACCCGCAGGCGCCGCCGTCCCCTCGTCGGTGGCGACCGCGTCGGCGACAGATTTACCGGTTGCGTGCGCAAGTGTGCAAGACCACTCTTGCGCGGCGCAAGACTACTCTGGCGCGTCCGTCCGGTCGCACCCGCATGACTCTCGATGGACCAGCCGTGGCGGCAGCAGCACCGTGCGGGGCGCGTGCTCGCGGTCGTTGAGCCGGTCGAGCAGCAGCCGAACGGCGGTACGGCCGATCTCGTCGACCGGGTGCGCCATCGTGGTGATCGACGGCGTGACCAACTCGGCCCACTCGACCTCGTCGTGACCGACGATCGCGAGGTCCATCCCGATCTTCAGCCCGTGCGCGGTGGCCTCACGCACCGCGCCCGCGGTCATCGCGCCGTTGCCGGTGATCACCGCCGTCGGCCGCTCGGGGACGGTCAGCAGCCTGCGCAGCGCCAGCACGCCGTCCTCATGCGAGGCCCCGCCGCCCGCGACCAGGTTGGAGTCCCAGCGCAGCCCCGCGCGGCCGAGGCCAAGGCGGTAGCCCAGCGTGCGCTCCTCGCTGGCGACCATCCACTCCACGCCGCTGATGAACGCGATCCGCCGGTGCCCGGCCGTGGCCAGGTGCGAGACCAGCGCCGACGTCGACTGGATGTTCTCCGGGCCGACCTGGTCGAGCTTGACCTTGTGCGACACCCGGTCGACCAGCACCGCAGGCACCCCGGTCCTGGCGAGCTGGTCGAGCGTCGTGGTGTCGCCGGGCGCGGGGGTCAGCAGCATGCCGTCGACCCGGCGGGCCTGCAGCTTGCGCACCGCGTCGCGCTCGCCGTCCGGCGAGTCGAGCGTGTCGCCGAGCAGGACGGTGTAGCCCGCGGCTGTCGCCTCGGCCTCGATCGCGTGGATCAGCTCGGCGAGGTGCGGGTTGGCCAGCAGCGACATGGCCACCCCGATGGACTTGGTCCCGCCGGTCACCAGCGAGCGCGCGATCGCGTTGCCGGTGTACCCGGTCGACTCGATGGCCGCCATGACTCTGGCGCGAGTGCTGACCGCGACCGCTCGGGTCTCGTTGACCACGTGTGAGACGGTGCTGATCGAGACGCCCGCGATTTTCGCGACGTCCTCCATTGTGGCCACGGCATGTCCTGACTGCAGAATGCAAACGCTTGCGCGCGGGGACACTACTCCTTGGGGAGGACGACGGATGTCTGGGGAGCCGATCTTTACCGACCTGGTCGCGCTGGGTGCGGCCATGGCGGGCCGCGGCAGGCGGCTGCTGGGCATCGCCGGTCCGCCCGGCTCCGGCAAGTCGACGCTCGCGGCGCGGCTCGTCGCCGCCATCGGCCCCGACGCCGTCCTCGTCGGCATGGACGGCTTCCACCTCGCCCACACCGAGCTGACGCGCCTGGGCCGGGTCGACCGCAAGGGCGCCCCGGACACCTTCGACGCCGACGGCTACGTCGCCATGCTGCGGCGGCTGCGCGCCAACACCGACCCCGTCGTCTACGCCCCCGAGTTCCGCCGGGAGATCGAGGACGCGGTCGCGGGCGCCGTCGCGGTGCCGTGTGAGGTTCCCCTCGTGGTCACCGAGGGGAACTATCTGCTGCTCTGGCCCGAGGTCCGGCCCCTGCTCGACGCGGTCTGGTACCTCGACCCCGACCCGGAGCTGCGCCGGAAACGCCTGGTGGCACGGCACATGGCCTTCGGTAGGACCGCCGATGAGGCGTGGGCGCGGACCACCGGATCCGACGAGCGCAACGCCCAACTGGTGGCGACCACGGCGGGAACGGCGGATCTCCACCTGCGGAAGGTCGAATAACGGCGCTTCATCCGGCATCGGACTCGTGCACTATGGGCGAAGGTCATGATCCGAACGGTGCGAGAGAGGACGATCGCCGATGTCCGGCGTACGCCAGGTCGCGCTCACGGTGACCGACGTCGACCGCAGCGTCCCCTGGTACGAGCGGGTGCTCGGCTTCACCAGCGCCGCCGAGGTCGACAGCCCCGGCCAGCGCAAAGTCCCGCTCGACGGCTTCGGCATCACCCTGACCCTGGTCCAGCACCTCGGCGCCGCCCGCGCGTCGTTCGACGGTGCCCGCCCCGGGCTCGACCGGCTGACCTTCGTGGTGGACGAGCTGCGCACATGGGCGGCCCGGCTGACCGAGTTCGGCGTCCCGTTCGTGGCGAACTCCGACGAGATCGCCGTGCGCGACCCCGACGGCATCCAGCTGGCCCTGCGGCCGGTCTGACTGCTCGGTCTGACTATTCGGTGACCGACACCGTGTCGACCGGCCGGTGCATCTCCTGGCGGTAGCGCCACACGCCCCACGCGGTGCCGAACACCAGGAACGCGACGCTGACGACCACGGCTGCTGTCTGCAGCCAGGGCAGCTCGTCGAGCAGGCCCGCGGCGTAGTAGCCGACCAGGACCAGCGTGGGCACCCAGGCGGCGCCGCCGATGGTGGTGGCCAGCACGAACCTGCGGGGGTCCATCTTGGCCGCGCCCGCGACCAGCGGCGCCAGCGTGCGGATCCACGGGATCCAGCGGGCGAACACGATCGCCCAGAACCCGCGCCGGTCGAGGAAGTCCCTGGCCCGCCGCAGGTTGTGTTCGTTCATCACCTTGCCGCCGCGCCGGGTGATGATCGCGTGGCCGGACTTGTGGCCGATGTAGTAGCCCACCTGGTTGCCCGCCACCGCCACACCGGTGGCGACCAGCGACAGCCACCACGCCTGGTGTTCGTGGTCGCCCTGGGCGAGCGCCACCCCGGCGGCGAACAGCAGCGAGTCGCCGGGCAGGAACAACCCGACGATGAAGGCGCACTCGACGAAGACGAAGCCGAGCACGATCGCCCAAACCAGCAAGGGGCCGGCGGAATCGAGCAGACCCGTAGCCATGGTCACCCGGTCAGACTACGTGGGGGCTCCGGCGGCCCGCAGAGGAATGGGGCCGTATTCACCTGTCTTTGGCAAAGGCGCAATCAGTGCGTCAAACGCTTCTCGCGGCGCCCGATCAGCCCACCGACCACGACCGCGACCAGCCCGAGCGCGCCGATCCCGATCGGGATCAGATAGCCGAGGCCCTCCAGTCCATCACCCCACTGGGAGTCCTCGTAGCGCCGCACGGCGACCCACGCGCCTGCGACCAGCGGGACGACCAGGCCGACAAGACCCAGCGCGGCGATCGGCACCGACCGGTGCGCGGCGACCCCCAGCAAGGGGACGAGCAACAGCGCCGCGCCCAGCATCGGGGTGTCGATGAACTCGACCTGGTAGTCGTCCTTCCCCAGGTTGATGACTCCAGAGGCGTTGTTGAGGGCGATCAGGACGATCACCACAGAGCCGATGGTGACGACGGCGGACCAGAGCGACGCGGTGGTTCGTGCGGTCATGTCTTCACCGTAGGGCCGCGCGCGGCCTACGGCTGATCGTCTCGCCGAAGAACGACAACGCCGCGGTCAAGATCGACCCCGTGGTTCGGCGGGGCGCCCTCGGCGTCGTCCTCCGCCATCAGCGACACCGAGTCGCGGTGGTCGAGTTCCATCCGCTTGGAGCCGTAGAACATGGCGGTGAACTCGTTGACATAGGTCGCGGTGACCGGTGTGCCCGCGCGCTTGCGGCGGCGGTGCTGACGCAGCTCGTAGCCGCCGACCGCGACCATCAGCAGCGTCCCGCCCGGAACGCTCCAGGCCAACACCGTCTCGATCGTGCCCACGGACTGTCGAACGACTCAGACCGTCGTCTCGTTCCCCACCAGCCCGAGGATCGGCGTGGCGACCTGGGACTCGTCGTCGCGATCCACCTGCACCATCCCCGAGACGCCCCCGCCACCCGCGCCCATCACGATGCTCGACGCGAACCGGCCTTCCTTCGACGCGGCCTCCTCGATCGCCGTAAGCCCCGCCTCGGTGTCCAGTGCGTCGGTGAGGGCGGCCAGCAGGTCCGCGTCCGCCGCGGCCAGGATCCGGTCGATCTCAGTCATGCCGCACCTCCACGCACCCGCTCGGCCAGCGTCGTCCTGGCCCGGTGCAGGTTCTGCCGCACGGCGGCCTCCTGCCGCCCGGTCGCCGCGGCGATCTCGGCGGTGCCGAACCCGTCGAGGTGCCAGGCCAAGGTGAGCCGCTGGGCGAACGGGAGCGTGCCGATCAGCTCCCGCACCGCCCGCGTGCTCTCCTCCAGCACCACTTCCGCCTCCGCCGACAACACGGTTCGACCGTCCGGCACGACCTCGGCCGGGACCTCGATCACGCCAAGCTGCTGCTGGAACGCGCGGGTGGCCACGGTCCGGACCCACGCCCGCGGGTTCGTGTGGATCGAGTCCCAGGACACCCAGGCCTGCGTGAACGCCACCTGCACCACGTCAGCCGCGGTGTGGGCGGTTGCCCCGAGCTTGATCACGAACCCCATCAACCGGTGGACCTCCTCGCGGTAGAACCCCGCGAACGCCGTGTCCCGCCTAGTGGCGACCGCGACACCCGGCCGGTCATCGTCCACCACGGCCCCGCCCGATCCGCACCGAGCTGACCAGGTCGGCGGCGACCAGCGTGCCGCCGTCCGGCACCCGCCGCGCCATCGCCGCCCACGCCGCGTACCGGCTCGCCGACGTCCGGTGCCGGATCCAGGCGAGCACGACACTCGTCCCGCTGCCCAGCACCGCCAGCACGATCCCTGCCACCACAGCCGCTCCCTTCCACGTCCTCACCGGGGAAGTGTCGGGAACGGCCCGATCCGTGACATCAGGCGGCGAGCGACTCCGCCAAGGTCTCGCGCAGGAAGTCGCCCGCGTAGCGGATGGCCAGCCTGCCGTCGGGGATGATCGGGTAGAACGCCGGGAACACGTGCACCTGACCGGGCCACACCTGCAGTTCGCAGTGCGCGCCTGCCATCCGCATGGCTGTCGCGAGGCGTTCCGAGTCGCCAAGCAGGCACTCGGTGTCGCCGACCTGGATCAGCATCGGCGGCCAGCGGCGCTTGCTGCCCTTGAGCACGGTCAGCCGCGGGTCGGCCAGATCGGTCGGCCCGGCGTAGACCACGGCCGCCTCCCTGGCCCGCGCGGGCGGGATGAACGGGTCGCGGCGGGCGGCGTCGCGGTCGTCGAGCTGCGTGCAGTGCAGGTCGAGGAACGGGGAGAACAACACCGCGGCGCCCGGCATCGGCAGCCGCAGGCGGGTCAGGTCGGCGAGCAGGCCGACCGTCAGGTGCCCGCCGGCAGAGTCGCCCGCGACGACGATCTTGGAGGCGGGGAAGCCCTGGTCGAGCAGCCAGTGGTAGCCCGCGACCGCGTCGTCGGCGGCCGCCGGGAACAGGTGCTCCGGCGGGCGGCGGTATTCCAGCAGCAGCACGGGAAGCCCGGACGACGCCGACAGCGCCGCGGCCAGGTGCTTGTGCGTGCGGATCGAGCCGAAGACGAAGCCGCCGCCGTGCAGGTAGAGGATCGCGCCCGCGGTCTCGTCGGCCTCGCGCGCGCAGATCCACGCCCCACGCACGTCGCCGTAGCCGTGGGGTTCGCTGACCGGGCGGACCTTGGTGCCTCTGGGAAGCGGCATGAAGCCGAGCGCGTCGAAGGACTCTCTGATCACGCGCAGGTACAGGCCCTGCAGGCGGACCCGGTCAGCGATCGGCCGGATCGTGCTGCTCATGAAAAGCGCCAGCGCGCGGGCCTGCACGCTGGGACCAGGCATCTCCGCCATGGCACACCGCCCCTCCCCGACGCGGGTGTCCACAATGACCCCCACTGCACCAACTGTAAGTCAACGACTTGCGAATTCACTGCGTCCGAACGCCTTAACTCTTCCCTGTGTCGCGGGGACTACCGTGGTCCTCATGCCCCTGTTGACCAGGCTGAACTCCGTGCTCGGCGGCGACGGGCTGGCCGTCGATCCCGACGTCACCGCCGGCTACTGCCGCGACATGATGCCGCTGGCGCCGCACGGCTCGCCGCTGGCCGTAGCGTTCCCCAAGGACGTCGAGCAGGTCCAAGAGGTTGTCCGGGCGTGCGCCGAACACGGGGTGCCGATCGTGCCGCGCGGCGCGGGCAGCGGGCTGTCCGGTGCCGCGAACGCGATCGACGGATGTGTGGTGCTCGTCACCACAAGGATGAGCACGATCCTCGAGGTCGACTCGGACAACCGTCTCGCCGTCGTCGAGCCGGGCGTGGTCAACCTCGACCTGCGCGGCGCCGTCGAGAAGCACGGCCTGTTCTATCCGCCCGACCCGTCGTCGTACGACTGGTGCACGATCGGCGGCAACCTGGCGACCAACGCGGGCGGCCTGTGCTGCGTGAAGTACGGCGTCACCACGGACTCCGTCCTCGGCCTGCACGTCGTGCTGGCCGACGGCGAACTGCTCAAGACCGGCCGCCGCACGGTGAAGGGCGTGGCGGGCTACGACCTCACGAAGCTGTTCATCGGCAGCGAGGGCACCCTCGGCGTGATCACCCAGGCCACCCTGGCGCTGCGGCCACTGCCCCAGGCCCCCGGCACGATGGTCGCCGCCTTCGGCTCCACCGCCGCCGCGGGCGCCGCCGTCAGCCGGATCGTCCGCGAGGGCATCGTCCCGTCCCTGATGGAGATCATGGACGCGACGTCGATCGAGGCCGTCGAGGCGTACCTGAAGACGGAACTGGGCGCGGGCAAGGGCTGCGCGGCCCTGCTGATCTGCCAGTCCGACTCCGGCGGCGAGGCCGCCCGCCACGAACTCGCCGCGATCGAACAGGTCTGCACCGACACCGGCGCCGAACTGGCGTACACGACGTTCGACCTGGAAGAGGGCAAAGCCCTGCTGACCGCCCGCCGCGCGGTCCTCACGTCGCTGGAGGTCTACGGCTCCTGGCTGACCGACGACGTCTGCGTTCCACGCACGCGAATCACCGAACTCATAGCGGGCTGCGAGCGAATCAGCGGCGAAGTCGGCCTGCGCATCGCCGTGGTCGGCCACGCGGGCGACGGCAACATGCACCCGACAATCGTCTACGACGCATCGTCGGAGGACGAGTTCGCCCGCGCCCACAAGGCTTTCGACGAAATCCTGGCGGTCGGCCTGGCGCTGGGTGGCACGGTCACCGGAGAACACGGCATCGGCAAGATCAAACGCGACTGGCTCGCCCGCGAGATCGGCCCGATCGGCCTACGCACCCACCGCGCGATCAAGGCCGCGCTCGACCCGGCCAACCTGTTCAACCCCGGCTCGATGTTCGCCGCACCGGACAGCTGACCGCCCGGTACGGTCGGCCCGGTGAACCGGAAGCTGATCATCGGGGCCGCGGTGTCGGTCCTCATCGCCGGTGTCGTTGTGGTGGTGTCGGTGAACAGCGGGCGCGGCCCCGAGGTGACGGGCCGGGAGTACGTCGACCACATCGCCGCAGGCGAGTGGGACGCCGCCACCGCGATGGTCGAGCCCTTCCGGATCGTCGCGGGCCCGGCGGTCAAGCGGATCAACGTGGTCGATGTGTCCGCCATCGGGGACGACGAGGTGGCGGTGCACTACGAACTGGACGGGGCGCCGAGCCACGTGCGGCTGCCCGTCTACCAGGGACCGGACGAACTCGGGGTATTCGAGCGCTGGCGGGTTCGCGACCCGCTACTCGTGGGGGTCTGGGCGAAGACCACGCTGGCCCGCGACTTCCTGATCGCGGGCGTGCGCGTCGGACCGACGTCGATCAGCATGTATCCCGGCGTGTACGAGCTGAAGGGCCTTCCGTCGAAGTACCTCACCACCGACCCCGCGGTCGTTGTGGTCGACCACTTCCACGCCTCGCTCGGCGGGTCGGTGACGGCCGGACTCGTCTACCGGGCGACCCCCGCGCTGAACGAACTCGTCCAAGCCAGGCTCACCGAGCACGCGGCGTCCTGTTTCGCAGGTTCCGCGGCGAAGGGCTGCCCACTGGACTACCGCTCGTTCCGCGACGTCGGGAGCGACTTCGCGGTCGCCGAACAGCCGAAGCTGGACACGGTCGGCGTTTACGCTGACAACGGCGTCACGGGTCTGAGGTTCAAGTCCACACCCGGCCGCATGACCTACGTCCGCGACGGTAAGACCCGCACCCAGGACTTCCGCGTCTACGGCCGCGTCGACGTCTCGCCACCGACGCCGTGACGGTGACCTTCACCGATCAGCTCTGAGCGGCGCGCTTCTCGCGGCGGGCCTTGACGTATTCGATGATGATCGGGATGACCGAGATCAGCACGATCAGCACGAGCATCGCTTCGAGGTTCTTGTGGATGAACTCGATCTGGCCGAGGAAGTAGCCCAGCACGGTCAGGCCGGTCGCCCACAGCAGCGCGCCGATGCCCGAGTAGGTGAAGAACTTGCGCTTGTCCATCCCGCCGACGCCCGCGATGGCCGTGATGAACGTCCGCACGATCGGCACGAAGCGGGCGAGGACGATCGCGCGCGGGCCGTGCTTCTCGAAGAACTCGTGCGTCTTGGCGACGTGTTCCTTCTTGAACAGCTTGGAATCCGGCTTGCTGAACAGCGCGGGTCCGGCTTTCGCGCCGATGTAGTAGCCGACCACGTTGCCCAGGAACGCGCAGACCGTCAACAGCACACACACCAGCCACAGCGACGGCGAGATGAAGTCACGCGCCACGAACAGGCCCGCGGTGAACAGAAGTGAGTCACCCGGCAGGAAGAAGCCGATCAGCAGGCCGCACTCGGCGAAGATGATCAGGCACAGGCCGGGCAGCAGGAATGGCCCCAGCCCACGCAGGATGACCTCGGGGTCCAGCCAGGACGGCAGCAGGGCGAGATTCACGGGAAGCGCGGCGCTCATCACGACGTCAAAGGTACGGGGCCGGTGTCAGATCAGGGTCAGCAGGCCCACCAGGGAACCGGCGGCCAGACCCAGCAGGAGCGCGATGAGCACGACCCACCGCAGCCAGGTCCGCGGTCGCGGCTCGAAGCGGGCGGTCGGCTCGGTCTGGGCGACCAGCGGGAGGTCGCTGCCGGAGAGCAGCCCGAATCCACCGACGGTCGGCGACTCCGAAAGCGGCGTGCGCGCGGCCTGCGCGCGCAGTGCCTCGGCCAGCAGCCGTTCGGGGTCGGAATCGGTCACATGGCGACGTTAACCCAAATTAAGTCAGGTTGACTTGCTGACCCCGCCGCAGCACGCCCGCGACCTGCAGTTTGTCATCCAGTAGGACGATGTCGGCCGCCTGCCCGGCGGCCAGCCTGCCGGTGTCGAGGCCGAGCAGGTCGGCCGGGTGGGTGGCCGTGGCGGCGACGGCGGCGGTGATGTCCATGCCGCACGCGGTGACCAGGTTGCGGAACGCGGCATCCATGGTCAGCGTGCTGCCCGCCAGGGAGTCGCCGCCCTTCACGGTGGGCACGCCGTCGCGGACGACAACTGTCAGCCCGCCCAGCGGGTATTCGCCGTCGCCCGCGCCGGTGGCGGAGATGGCGTCGGTGACCAGGACGGTTCTGGCGGTGCCCGCGTGCTGGGCGGCCAGGCGCACGATGGTCGGGCTCAGGTGGACGAGGTCGCAGATCAGCTCGACCGACACCCGCGGGTCGTCGAGGAGCGCGCCGATCGGACCGGGTTCGCGGTGGTGCAGCGGGCGCATTCCGTTGAACAGGTGGGTCGCCACGGTCGCGCCCGCGTCGACCGCGGGCAGCACCAGGGACTCGACCGCGTCGGTGTGGCCGATCGCGGCGATGGATCCGCCGTCAACGAGCTGCTTGACCGCGTCGACCGCGCCGTCGAGCTCGGGGGCCAGGGTGACCATGCGGATCGGGCCCGCGTCGAGCAGGGTCGCCACCGAGTCACGGTCGGGGGCCATCAGGATGGCCGGATCGTGGGCGCCGCAGCGGGCCGCGGCGAGGAAGGGGCCTTCCAGGTGGATGCCCGCGATCAGTCCGTCGGCGACGTGTTCGCGCAGGACCGCGATCTGCTCGACCAGCTCGGGGATCGGGCGGGTGACGAGGCTGGCCAGCATCGTCGTGGTGCCGTGCCGCGCGTGCATGGTCGCCGCGGTGCGAATGTCTTCATGGTCCGTGCTGGTGAACGCCGCGCCGCCGCCGCCGTGGCAGTGGATGTCGACGAAGCCGGGGACGACCCAGGCCGCCTGGGAGATCGTCGTGGCCGCGGGCGGAGCGCCCGTGCCGACCGCGGCGATGACGCCGCCGTCGACGTGCACCCAGCCGTCGTCCAGTACGCCTTCCGGGGTGACGATCCGCCCGGTGATCACATGTCCAGCCATGCCCGTCCTCCCAGCTGCCCTGGGGAGGATTCTAGGTGGTCTAGACCGCAGTGGTCTAAACCAAACTTTGGGTAGCTAAATGATCACGGAGTGTTCATGATTTTCTGCAGTGCCTCCAGCGCGCGGCTGGCGGTGGACTTGACGGTGCCCTTGGAGATGCCCGCGGCCTCGGCGATCTCGGCCTCGGTCAGATTGCCGTAGTAGCGCAGCACCAGCACCTCACGCTGCCGGGGCGGCAGCTGCGACAGCGCCTTGACCACGCCCTGGTGCTCGGCGGTCAGCATGGCCAGGCTCTCGGCCGACCGGGCGTTCACCGCGTGCGGCGGCGTGTACTCCCGGGCGGTCTTGCGGCGGCGCAGCACGCTGCGGGAGCCGTTGACGACCGCGGTCCGCAGGTAGCCGACGGCGGCGGCCGCGTCGCGCAGGCCGCCCCAGTTGCGGTGCAGGCCGGTGAAGGCCTCCTGGACCACGTCCTCTGCCGTCGCGGGCTCGTCGACCAGCAGCAGCGCGAGGCGGATGAGTCGCATCCGGTGCGTGCGGTAGAGGTCTTCCAAGGTCAGCGGCGCCTCGGGGGCGGCGGGAGGCGAACTCTTGAGGTCGATCGCCCGCAGTCTGGTCAGCGTGTGCTCGACGCTGCGCTCGGCATTTCCCTCAACCGGTTGCCCCGGCTCCGCGATGTTTCCGCGCGCCGGAGGGTAATCACCTGGTTGCACACCATCCCCT
>DATLIA010000238.1:0-5359 GCA_035540215.1 Actinokineospora sp.
CGCGGCGTCGTCTCCGGTTCCGGCTCCGGTTCCGGTTCCGGTTCCGGTTCCGGTTCCGGTTCCGGTTCCGGTTCCGGCTCCGGTTCCGGTTCCGGCTCCGGTTCGGGCTCCGGTTCCGGTTCGGGTTCGGGTTCGGGCTCCGGCTCCGGCTCCGGTTCCGGTTCGGGCTCCGGCTCAGGTTCCGGCTCCGGCTCCGGCTCCCGTTCGGGCTCCCGTTCGGGCTCAGGTTCCGGTTCCGGTTCGGGCTCCGGCTCCGGCTCAGGTTCCGGCTCAGGTTCCGGCTCAGGTTCCGGTTCCGGTTCCGGCTCAGGGGCAGCCGTCTGTGCGACATCCGGCTTCGTGGGCGATGCTTCGTCCACCGACGGCCACAGCGACTCGTCGCCCGCGGCGATGGTCTCCGTGGTCGGCCACGAGACGCCCGGGGGATTTTCACTCGGTTGGGTGGTTGCCCTGGCGGCGGCGTCCGGGGGGTTTTCGACGTGGGTCTCGTCACGTAACACCGAGGCCGTCACGGCCCCAGGTGCCACAGGAACCTCGTCATCGTCCAGCGCGGGCCACAGGTCGTCCTCGTCGGCAGGCCACGCTGGCGCGCCGACAGGCCCACCAGGCACGCGTTCTCCCTGGTCGGACGGCTGCGCGAGGGGTCGCGCCTGCGTCTGGTCCGCCGACTGGTCGTGCTCCGGCACCCGCGTTCCTCCCCTGCCCCCGCGCTGAATCTCACACCGTCGCCCACCCGGTTCGGTTCGGGCCATCGGGACTGTGTGGTCCACACTAGTGGCGTAACGAGGACAGCCGAGACGAGCGAGGGACGGCGTGGAGTTCGACGTCACTATCGAGATCCCCAAGGGAAATCGAAACAAGTACGAGATGGACCATGAGTCGGGGCGCATCAAGCTCGACCGCACCCTGTTCACCGCCACGCAGTACCCGGCCGACTACGGCTTCGTGGACAACACCCTCGGCGAGGACGGTGACCCCCTGGACGCGCTGGTCCTGGTGCAGGAGCCGACCTTCCCCGGCTGCCTCATCCGCGCCCGCGCGATCGGCATGTTCCGCATGACCGACGAGAAGGGCGGCGACGACAAGGTCCTGTGCGTCCCGGCGCACGACCCGCGCACCGAGCACCTGCGCGACATCCACCACCTCGCGGAGTACCACCGCCTGGAGATCCAGCACTTCTTCGAGGTATACAAGGACCTCGAGCCCGGCAAGAGCGTCGAGGGCGCGAGCTGGGTCGGCCGCACCGATGCCGAGGCCGAGATCGAGCGGTCCTACAAGCGTCTGCGCGACGCGGGCGGCCAGTACCACTAGGCCCCGAAACACCCCGAGAGCCCCGCACCCCCGATGGTGTGGGGCTTTCGTCTGTCACAGGCTTCGCACAGCGCCCGCCCAGGGTCCGGGCCGACGATGGGGCCATGACTGACGACCACGACCGCGGACTCGCCTTCGACCTGGCCACCCTCGGCAGGCGGCGGATGCTGGCCCTGCTCGGCGGCGCCGGGCTGACCGTCATCGCGGGCTGCGCGACCCCCTCGACCCAGGGCCAGGCCACGACGACCACCACCGCGGCCACGTCGGGCGGCACGGCGTCGGCCGCCTGCGCCGACCCGATCCCCGAGGAGACCGCGGGCCCGTACCCGGGCGACGGCTCCAACGGCCCCAACGTGCTCACCGAGAGCGGCATCGTCCGCTCCGACATCCGCTCCAGCTTCGGCGCGTCGACCAACACCGCCAAGGGCGTGCCGCTCACCATCGAGCTGACGATCGTGGAGAACTGCGTCCCCGCGACCGGCGCCGCGGTCTACCTCTGGCACTGCGACATCGACGGCAAGTACTCGATGTACTCCCAGGGCGTCACCAATGAGAACTACCTGCGCGGCGTCCAGGAGACCGACGCCCAGGGCAAGGTGCGGTTCACCAGCGTCTTCCCGGCCGCCTACTCGGGCCGCTGGCCGCACATCCACTTCGAGATCTACCCCAGCCTCGCCGAGGCGACCAAGGCAGGCGAGCCGACGACGACCACGCAGCTCGCCCTCCCCGAAGACATCTGCGACAAGGTCTACGCCAGTGACGGCTACAGCCAGAGCCTGCGGAACATGGAGCGGTCCTCGCTCGACTCCGACATGGTCTTCCGCGACGGCCACGACTCCCAGCTGGCGACCGTCACCGGCGACCTGAGCGGCTACACCGCGTCTCTTACCGTCGGCATATAGAAAAGGGGCCCCGAGGGGCCCCTTTTCCGTGTGGACGATCAGGCGAGCGCGGGCTCGGCCTCAGCCATCCGCTGCAGGCCGGACTTGTTCGACAGCGGTGCCTCCTTGAGGAACCAGATCAGCACGAACGCGACCAGCACCACGAACCCGCCGACCAGGAACACCGTGTCCAGCGAGCTGGAGAAGCCGGTCAGGATCGGCCGGGCGAGCGTCGGGTTCAGGTCGTTGAGGAACGCCGTGTTGTTCAGGTCGATCCCACTGCCACCCAGCTGACCCGCGAACTGCGGGTTCTCGCCGAGCGCGGCGAGGAACGCCGGGTCGGTCCGCACCGACGAGAACGCGTCGGAGATCCGGTCGCCGACCACGGTGAACAGGATCGAAAGGAACACCGCGGTGCCGACCGTGCCGCCGATGGAGCGGAAGAACGTCGCCGACGAGGTCGCGACCCCGATGTCCTTGGGCTCGACGTCGTTCTGGATCGCCAGGATCAGCGGCTGCATGCACAGGCCGAGGCCCGCGCCCGCCAGCAGCATGATCAGCATGCTGGCGGTGAGCGAGGTGTCCACGCCGATCTGGGCGAACAGGAACATCGAGACCGCGGTGACACCAAGGCCGATGATCGGGAAGATCCGGTACCGGCCGGTGCGGCTGATGACCCGGCCGCTGGCGATCGCGGCGAACAGGATGCCGAAGGTCAGCGGCAGCGTCATCAGACCGGACTCGGTCGGCGAGGCGCCCTTGACGATCTGCAGGTACAGCGGCAGCGACATCATCATGCCGAACATGCCGACACCCATGATGAAGTTGACGACGTTGAGCAGCGAGAACGCCTGCCGCTGGAACAGCCGCAGCGGCAGCAGCGCCGCGTCGCCCATGCGCCGCTCGTTCCAGACGAACCAGACCAGGCCGATCACGCCGATGGCGTACATCGCCAGCGAACGCTCGGTGCCCCAGCCCCACACGCGGCCTTGTTCGGCCACGATCAGCAGCGGGACGAGCCCGACCGTCAGCGCGATGGCACCCCAGTAGTCGACCTTCTGCGGGACGGGCTTGTGCGGCACGTTCAGGAACTTGGCGACCACGGCCAGCGCGACGAGCGCGATCGGCACGTTGAGCAGGAACACCCAGCGCCAGCCCTCGAGCCCGGCGAAGTTGTCCAGCCCGGCGAAGAACCCGCCGACGACCGGACCGGCGACGCTGGACAGACCCCAGACGCCCATGAAGTAGCTCTGGTACTTGCTGCGCTCCCGCGGCGAGACCATGTCGGCGATGATCGCCAGCGCCAGCGACATCAGACCGCCCGCGCCGAGACCCTGCACCGCGCGGTAGGCGGCGAGTTCGTACATCGAGCCCGCGATGCCCGAGAGCACCGAGCCGAGCAGGAAGAACGAGATCGCCGTGAGGTACATCGGCTTGCGGCCGAAGATGTCGGACAGCTTGCCGTAGAGCGGGGTGGAGATGGTGGCCGTGATCAGGTAGGCCGTGGTGGCCCACGCCTGGATCGTCTGGCCGTGCAGTTGGTCGGCGATGGTCTTCATCGCCGAGGCCATGATCGTCTGGTCCAGTGCGGCCAGCAGCATGCCGAGCATGAGACCGGACAGAACCGTGAGGATCTGCCGGTGGCTCAATTGCCCTGGAGTTGCTTCCGATGCTGGGGCGGTCATGAGTTACCCCCTTCAGAACGCACCGGATTGGCGCATTCGCTGATCAGAGTCGGTAGGTAGTTGTCGTGGTCGTCGAGGAACCGCTCGAAGAGCTCGATGAACCGGTCCAGGTCGGCGGGCTCCCAGTGCCGGACCATCCGGGCCAGCGACATGGCGAAGCGCGCGCGGTTGGCCTGCAGCAGCGCGATCCCCGCGTCGGTGGGGGCCAGCAGGCTGGCCCGACCGTCCTCGGGGTCGGCGCGGCGCTCGATCAGACCGTCTTTGACCAACGCGGCGACCTGCCGACTGACTGTCGACGGATCGGAGTGAATCGTCTCGGCGAGCGTGCTCGACCGGCACGGCCCGACCATCACCAGCGTCTTCAGCATGATGATCGCCGTGCGGTCGACCCCGGCCTTGCTCATCCGCGCGGACACCGTCGCCTGCTGCTTGCCGAAGGCGAAGAGCACGCTGGCGAGACGCTGACCGTTCTCCAGGTCGCGGTCGGTGAGTTCGCTCACCGCCGAGACGTCCGGCGCGACCATGACTACCCCTGACGTTGCTTGCATCATCCAATTAGTTGGTCGATACAAGCATGCTCTTTTCAGTTGGTAGCTGCAACTTAATTTTTGTGTGACCCCAGTCGCATGACTACACCCAGCCGGGCATCGGGTATCCAGCGAGCAGTTCCCGCACCTCAGCGGCCACAACAGCCAGGTCGGCGTCGTCTGTCGCCGTGACAGCGCGGTCCATCCAGGCGGCCAGCTGCGGCATCTGCTCGACGCCAAGACCACGCGTAGTGATCGCCGCCGTACCCAAACGGATGCCGGAGGGATCGAACGGCTTGCGCGGGTCGAACGGGACGGTGTTGTAGTTCAGCTCGATGCCCGCCTTGTCGAGCGCCTGCGCGGCGGGCTTGCCCGCGACGCCCTTGTTCGTCAGGTCGACCAGGATCAGATGGTTGTCCGTGCCGCCGGATACCAGCTCGAAGCCGCGCTCGGTCAGCGCCTCGGCCAGCGCCTTCGCGTTGGCCACGATCCCGGCCGCGTAGTCGCGGAACTCCGGCTTGGCCGCCTCGGCCAGCGCCACCGCGATGGCCGCCGTCGTGTGGTTGTGCGGGCCGCCCTGCAGACCGGGGAACACAGCCTTGTCCAGCGCCTTCGCGTGCTTGGCGTCGGACATCAGCATCGCGCCGCGGGGACCGCGCAGGGTCTTGTGCGTGGTGGTCGAGATGATCTCGGCGTGGCCGACCGGCGACGGGTGCGCACCACCCGCGACCAGGCCCGCGATGTGGGCGATGTCGGCCACGAGGACCGCGCCGACCTCGCGGGCGATCTCAGCGAACGCCGGGAAGTCGATGGTGCGCGGGATGGCCGTCCCGCCGCAGAAGATCAGCTTCGGCCGCTCGGCCAGCGCCAGCTCGCGGACCTCGTCCATGTCGACGCGGCCGGTGTCCTTGCGCACGCCGTACTGCACCGCGCGGAACCACTTGCCGGTCGCCGA
>DATLIA010000239.1:0-38513 GCA_035540215.1 Actinokineospora sp.
GGATGAGACAGTGGGTGGCGTGGGTGAGCTCGGGGTAGGCATCGGCTGGCGGTCGGAGATAGACCTGACCGTCGAGCGGATGCCGGTGGTGGATTTCGTCGAGGTGGTCGCGGAGAACTTGCACCATGACCACCTCCCGGAGTCGCTGCGGATCCTTCTGGACCGCGGGATCCCCGTCCTCCCCCACGCCGTCTCACTGTCGCTGGGCGGCGCCGACCCGGTCGACGGTGCCCGGATCGACCATCTGGCCGCGGTCGCCGACGCGCTCGGCGCGCCGCTGGCCAGCGACCATGTCTGCTTCGTCCGCGCGGGCGGCTTCGACTCCGGCCATCTGATGCCGGTCCCCCGCACCCGCGACGCGCTGGACGTGCTCACCGCGAACGTCAAGACCGCGCAGGCCGCACTCGGGGTGCCGTTCGCGCTGGAGAACATCGCGGCGCTCATCGAGTGGCCGGACGCGGAACTCACCGAGGCGCAGTTCCTCACCGAACTGGTCGAGCGGACCGGCTGCCTGCTGCTGATCGACGTGGCCAACATGTGGGCCAACGCGCTCAATCTCGGCCAGGCCCCGGCGACGCTGCTCGACGGCCTGCCACTGGAACAGGTGGCGTATGTGCACGTCGCGGGCGGGATGGAGAAGGACGGCGTCTATCACGACACGCACGCCCATCCGGTGCCGTCCGGCGTGCTCGACGTCCTGCGCGAGCTGTGTTCGCGGGTCCGCCCACCGGGTGTGCTGCTCGAACGCGACGACTTCTACCCGAGCGACGCCGCGCTGAAGGCCGAGCTCGACGCGATCCGCGCGGTGCTCGCGGAGACCGCGTGACCGCTCCACGCGACCGTCTCGCCGCCGCCCAGGCCGACCTGCTGCGCGCGCTGCTGGCCGATGGTCCGATCCCGCCAGGGTTCGATGAGAAGGTGCTGCGGGTCGAGGCCGAGGCGCTGCTGGCGAAGCGGCGTCGGGTGGTGGCGCAGCTGCTCCCGGAGGCCGCCGGCGAGCTGGGCGACCGCTACCGCCCCCTATTCGACGAATACGCGGGCACTCACCCCCGTCTGGAGGGCACGCGCTACCGCGACGATGCCGCACAATTCCAGGAGTGGGCGACCGCCAAAGGAATGTTGGCCGCGCCGAGGCGCCGCTGGTGGCGCCGCGGCTGACCCACACCAGACCCCGACCGGGGCAACCGGCGCCGCCGGTGGTCGGACCGCCGGGTGGCGCCGACGCGCATCGGCACCACCCGGCGACGTCTGTCCCGGACCGCGCTACTGCGCGGGCGCGTTGGTGATCAGCTTGAAGATCGCACCCTGGTCGTCGGCGACGGTGGCCATCCGGCCGAACGGGGTGGACTCCGGCGCGTCGATGACCTTGCCGCCGAGCTCCTCGACCTTGGCGACGGAGGCGTCGGCGTCGGCGACGTTGAAGTACGTCCCCCACGACCCGGCGCCACCGGTGGCACCCATGCCGCCGACCGCGTCGCCGCCCTCGGTGAGCGAGAAGGTGACATAGTCCATCGGGCCGCCGACTTCCTCATAGAAGTAGCCGAACACCTTGGCGTAGAAGGCTTTCGCGGCCTCAAGGTCGCCGCTGAAGTGCTCGTTCCAGGTGAGCGCGCCCGGCTCGTTGGCCAGCTGCACGCCACTGTGCGTGCCCGCCTCCCACACGGCGAACTGCGCGCCGGTCGGGTCGACGGCGATGAACATCTTGCCGAACTCCATGACATCCATGGGCTCGACGACGACCTGGCCGCCCGCTTCCTTGACCTTCGCGGCGTCGGCCTCAAGGTCGGTGGAGGCGATGTAGGTCGTCCACGCGGTGGGGTCGCCGTCCTGCAGCGGGCCGAGGCCCGCGATCACCTTGCCGTCAAGGAAAGCCTGCCCGTAGCCGCCGACCTCTTCGCCGCCGACCTGGACGTCCCAGCCGAAGAGGCCGGTGTAGAAGGTCGCCGCCTTCTCGACGTCGGTGCCAAGGTCGACCCAGCACGGCGTGCCCGCGGGCCATGGGGTGTTGCGGCTGACCATGTCAGAACCTCCGGAGAACTCGGGATCGGGGCTGCCACGCTATCCCCGAACGGACTAGCGCGCGCGAACGATCCGGGCTCATTCGGGTGAACGTCCGGCGTCAAGATCATCTTCCTTGCGCCGGACCCTGTTGATCATTAGCTTCGATTACATGGGTGCTTGAATTCTAGGGATGAACGTCGGGATCTACGGCCCGGCGCTGCCGGACATCGGCTTCCCGTCGACCTTCCGGTACGAGAACACCGTCGGCGTCAACATCAGCGTGTTCGGCGACGGCGGCGGCAACGCGGGCAACACCGTCACCGAATCGGCGTCGACCGTGCTCTACCGCGACGGCGTGAAGATCGGCGAAACGGAAGGCGCGGGCTACGGCGTGTTCGACGTGCCCGCCGAACGCGGCCGCTACCGCCTCACCACCGACGTCGACAAGTCGAACAGCGCCCCGGCCGGGCGGGCGTTCGTCGTGCCGGTGTCCATGCAGTTGGAGGACGGGTCGGTCGTGGTCCCACGTGGGCTGTCGGTCGACGTGTCCTACGACGAGGGCAAGACGTGGCGCGGGGCGAATGTCGCCGGGTCCGTCGTGCTGCTGTTCCACCCCGCGGGCGCCAAATCGGTGTCGTTGCGGGCGAAGGCGGCTGACGGTCGTGGCGGGACGGTCGAGCAGACGATCGTGCGCGCCTTCAAACTGAAGTAGCTCACCACCACGACGCCGGATCGCCGATTCAGTTCGGTGAGAACAGCGGGGCATGGCGCACGCGCCATGCCCCGCCGCGGTCGATGACTAGAAGGTCAGCTTCCAGGAGTCGATGAAGCCCGTGTCAGCCGAGACGACGTCCTGCACCCGCAGCTTCCAGGTGCCGTTGGCGACCTCGGTCGAGGCGTTGACGGTGTAGGTGGTGATCACGTTGTCGGCCGAGTCACCGGAGGTGTTCTGCAGCCGGTAGCCGGAGCCGTCTGGCGCGACGAGGTCGATCACCAGGTCACCGCGGTAGGTGTGCTTGATGTCGACGCCCACCTTCAGCGTGGCCGGGGCGTTCCCGGTCCTCCCGGAGACGGCGATCGAGCTGGTCACCGCGGCGCCATGGTCAGGGATGGCGACGTTGCCGGTGTTCTCGAAGACCTGTCCGGTCGGCGGCGGCGTGGTGCCCCCACCGAGCTCGGTGGCCTTCCTGGCGATGTCGGCGGCGAAGGTGCTCACCTCGGTGTAGACACCAGGGGAGCTGGGCTGCGCGCAGCCGTAACCGTGGCTGACGATGCCGACCTGGATCCACGCGTTGGCGCTGTCGCGGCGGAACATCGGGCCACCGGAGTCGCCCTGGCAGGTGTCGACCCCGCCGCTGGCCATGTAACCGGCGCACAGCTCGGCGGCGGGGATCAGGCGCGAGTAGTACGACCCCGCGTTCTTGCACGTGACGTCGTCCACGAACGGCACCTGAGCCTTGAGCAGGTAGCGCGAGCCCGAGCCGCCCTGGGACGTGGCGCCCCAGCCCGCGACCGTGAAGACGCCGGTGTCGTAGGCCTTGGTTGTGGTGATCCGCAGCGTCGCCGCCCCGGTGATCGGGGCGTCCAGCTTGATCAGCGCCCAGTCGCCACCGGTCGAGGTGCCGTAGCCGGGGTTCCGGTACACATAGCTCGACTTGCGCTTGATGGCCGTCGAGTCTTGCAGGTCGACGACACCGTACGTGGCGGTGATGCCGGTGTTGGCGCCGGTCGAGCCGACACAGTGGGCAGCCGTCAACACGAGCTGCGGGCTGTACATCGCGCCGCCACAGCCCATCGACAGGCGCACCATCCAGGGGAACTCGCCCTTGGCGGCGGTGGAACCGCCCACCACCTGGGGGGACATGTCGGTGGGCGGCGGTGTCGGGTCGGCCGTGGCGTTGCCCGCGAAGGCGGCCAGGGAAATCGCGGCGCCCACTGCCATGGCGAAGGCGCGACGGAGGGTGAGATCTCGCACGAAAGATCCTTTCCGCGTCCGGCCACAGTTGACGCTCGCAGGGATGGCCGAACACAGGGTGCAGGGACAAGTTCCGGCCGCTCACATCGGCCGGTGCCTAGATCTTGCGTGCCAAAAGGATCAATAACAACTGGATACTAGTAGCCAAGTATTCCCGTATTACGGAGTGTGGCTGTGAAGAAGTCGATCACGCAGAGCGACATTCGCGTTTTTTGATGCGAAAACGCGGCCCCGGGGCTGGTCCGGAGCCGCGTTCAGCCGTGGTCAGGCGCCCTCGTAGTCGGCAAAGTGCTGACCGGCCAGAGTGGAGCGATCGGCCACCAGGTCGGCGGGCGCACACCCGCGCCGTTGCGGTTGGGGCAGGCGCCCTCGGAGTTCGCGCTGAACAGCGCGGGCTTCACGCCGTTGACCTTGGCGAAGGCATTGCGGATCGGTTCGAGCAGCCCGGTTTAGGCGGTCGTCATACCGACATCGGGTCCACTTCCAACAGATCTGCTCGCGCGAGTACCGGCGATTCAGGAGCATCAAGCGGCCTGTCGGCGTGTAGTGAAACGGCATAGCCGGGGAAGTCACGTGCAGTGCGGCGTGGCCTGTTCGACAGACCACGTCGCCGCGTGGGTGATCCGGTACGGGCCGGGGACGAGCGTCAAGGCAGGTTGGCGACGAGCTCGGCGGCCGGGACCCGGGTACCGGTGTAGAACGGGATCTCCTCGCGCACGTGCAGGCGGGCCTCGGTCTTGCGCATGTGGTGCATCAGGTCGACGATCCGGTGCAGTTCGTCGGCTTCGAAGGCCAGCATCCACTCGTAGTCGCCCAGTGCGAACGAGGCGACGGTGTTGGCGCGCACGTCCGGGTAGTCGCGGGCGGCCATGCCGTGGTCGGCGAGCATCTTGCGACGCTGGTCGTCGGGCAGCAGGTACCAGTCGTAGGAGCGCACGAACGGGTACACGCACACGTACTTGCGCGGCTCCTCCCCCGCCAGGAACGCGGGGATGTGGCTGCGGTTGAACTCAGCGGGCCGGTGCAGCGCGACCTGGCTCCAGACCGGGGTGGACGCGCGGCCGACGGCGGTGCGGCGGAAGCCGGTGTAGGCGGCCTGGACCTGCTCGATCTCCTCGGCGTGCCACCAGATCATGTAGTCGGCGTCGGCGCGCAGGCCCGCGACGTCGTAGACCCCGCGCACCTCGACTCCCTTGCCCGACAGGGCATCGAGGTAGTCACTGGCCTCGGTCGCGGCCGGGCCGCGGTCCTCTGGCAGGCGGCCGGGCTCGATCCGGAACACCGACCACATGGTGTAGCGGATGGTGTCGTTGAGTTCGCTGTAGTTCAGGCGGGCCATACCGTCCATCGTCTCACTTGGCGACCAGGGTGTGCAGGTGGGCGGCGACACGTCGAGCGGCCGCCTCGCCGGTGCCGACGCAGGCCGGGACGCCGACGCCGTGCAGCGACGCGCCCGCGACGGCCAGGCCCGGTTCGGCCGCGACGGCCTCCTCGATCCGGCGGACCAGGTCGACGTGCCCGACCCCGTACTGCGGCAGCCCGCCGCCCCAGCGGGTGACCAGCGTCTCGGCCGGGGTCGCGGTGATGCCGGTCAACTCGGCCAGGTCGTCGCGGACCAGCCGGACGATCTCGTCGTCGTCGGCCCGCAGGGCCCCCGGGTCACCGAAGCGCCCGACGGACCCTCGAATGACGCCGCTGAGGTGCGCCCATTTGGTGGCCGAGTACGTGAACGCCTTGACCGCGAAGGGTTTGCCGTCGGAGCGGCGCTCGGTGGCGCCGATCAGGACGCCGGACGCGCCGGGCAGCTCGGTGCCCGGTGGCAGCGCGAGCGCGACGACGCCGACGGACGCGGTCTCGATCCGGCCATACGCCTCGGCCGCGACGGCGACCACGCCGTCGAGCAGCTTGCGGGCCGCGGCGGCGGGCACGGCGAGCACGACGGCGTCGGCCTCGATCACCGGGTCGGCCGGGGCGTGCGCGGCAGCGGCGGCACCGAGGGTGAGCCGCCAGCCGGACGCGGTGCGCTCGATCAGCCGGACCGGGGCGCCCAGCCGCACGTCGGCGTCGCGGGCGAGCCGGTCGACCAAAGTGCTCAGTCCACTGGGGACAGTGGAGAAAACCGGGCCACCACTGGGTTTTCCGACCACGGTCGCCGCGGCCGCGGTCAGCGAGGTGGCGCCGCCGTCGAGCGCGGTGGCCAACTGCGGGAGCGTGGCGCGCAGGCCGAGGCTGTCGACCCCGCCCGCGTAGACGCCGCCGAGCAGCGGATCGATGAGCCGGTCGGGCAGTTCGTCGCCGAAGCGGGAGCGGATCAGCCGTCCGAGGCCGACGTCGGCCCCCTCCAGCCGGAGCGCGGGCAGACCCGCCTCGGCCTCGACTCGACGAAGCCCGTCTTCCGAAAGCAGGTCGGCGACCGTGGCAGCGCTGGCGGGCACACCGAGGAACGTGCCGCCGGGGATGTTGCGGGACTCCCCGCCCGCGCGGACCGTCGACCGCGCGCCGGTCGGGTGGACGACATCGATGCCGACCTCGGCGACCAGGCCGGTCACCTCGGGCCTGCCGGTCAGGTAGGCCTCGGCGCCGACGTCGTAGCGGATGCCCGCGAAGTCGACGGTGCGCAGCAGCCCGCCGAGGCGGTCGGTCTGCTCGATCACGGTGATGGCCGCGTCCGGGCCGAGAAGTGCCCGCAGCCGGTGGGCGGCGGCCAGACCGGAGATTCCCCCGCCAACGATCGCCACCCGCATCGGGCTCACCCTCCGTGGACCATCTCGACGACTCGGGTGATCATGTCAGGGTCGGTCTCCGGGAGGACGCCGTGGCCGAGGTTGAAGATGTGCCCCTGCGCCGCGCGGCCCTCGGCAAGGATCCGGTCGACTTCGGCGCGGACGACGTCCTCGCCCGCGAACAGGACCGCCGGGTCCAGGTTGCCCTGCACGACCGGGCCGGTGGCGTACTCGCCGGGCGCCGCGGCGACGCGCTCGACCGCGGCGTCGAGCGGGGTGCGCCAGTCGACGCCGACGACGTCGGCGCCCGCCTCGCGCATCGCGCCGAGCAGGTGCCCGGTGCCGACGCCGAAGTGGATCCGGGGGACGCCCGCGTCGGCCAGGCCGTTGAGGACCTTGGTCGAGTGCGGCAGGACGAACTCACGGTAGTCGCGCAGTGACAGCGCGCCCGCCCACGAGTCGAACAGCTGCACGGCGTCGACCCCGGCGGCGAGCTGGGCGCGCAGGAACGTCAGCGCGATGTCGGCCAGCCGGTCGAGCAATGCGTGCCAGGTCTGCGGCTCGCCGTGCATGAGCGCCTTGGTGCGCTCGTGGTTGCGGCTGGGACCGCCCTCGACCAGGTAGGACGCGAGGGTGAACGGGGCACCGGCGAAGCCGATCAGCGCGGTCTCACCCAGTTCCCTGGTGAGCAGCCGGACCGCGTCGGCGACCGGGGCGACCTGCGCGGCGTCGAGGGTCGGCAACGCGGCGACGGCGTCGGCCGTGCGGATCGGCTGGGCCACGACCGGGCCGGTACCGGCCACGATGTCGAGGTCGACCCCGGCGGCGACCAGCGGGACGACGATGTCGCTGAACAGGATCGCCGCGTCGACGCCGTGCCTGCGGACGGGCTGCATGGTGATCTCGCAGACCAGGTCCGGGTCGAAGCAGGCCGCCAGCATCCTGGTGCCCGCGCGCAGGGCGCGGTACTCCGGCAGCGAGCGGCCCGCCTGGCGCATGAACCAGACGGGGACCCGTGTGGGCCGCTCACCACGGGCGGCGGCGAGGAACGGGGACTCGGGCAGACTCCGTCGGGCGGCGCGCGCCTGAAGGGCCGTGTTGGTGTCAGTCATCGCGCCGACATCGTCCCACGTCGTGGTCTCCCCCTGGACGAGCGGGAGCCGAAGCGGCCGGGCTCACACTGTCGGTGGCGTGATCGAGCCACGAATGCTCGGCGCGCCCTACCCACTCACTAGCTCGGGTGGTCCTACAGTGACCAATCGTGACCGGACCGTCGTCTGCGCCTGAGCTGTTCAGACTGGCTGTCGAGGCGTTGAAGTCGCTGCGACCTCGACCGGAGCTGCAGCTCGCCGAGGTTCGCCCGCCGCAGCGGCTGGCCCCGTGGGCCTTCGCCCTGTCCGCCGAGGCCGTGGGCCCGGCCGACGTGGCGGCCACCGGCAGACTCATCCTCCTGCACGACCCGGAGGGCCAAGAGGCGTGGGACGGGGTGCTGCGCGTGGTCGCCTACGTCCGCGCCGAACTCGACGCCGAGCTGGCCGACGACCCGCTGCTGCCCACGGTCGGCTGGTCATGGCTGACTGACGCGCTGGCCGCGTCGAACGCCGACTTCACCGCGCTGGGCGGCACGGTCACCGACACCTCGTCGGCCAGGTTCGGCGACATCGTCGGCCCGGCCAGGGTCGACGACCTGGAGCTGCGCGCGTCGTGGACCCCGCGCACGGCCGACCTGCGTCCGCACGGCGAGGCGTTCTGCGACCTGATGGCCAGCGTCGTCGGTCTGCCGCCGGTCGGCATCACCCTGTTCAGCCAGCGCAACGGCAGCTGATGCTGCCGGTCGTCGCCATGGGCGTGGTGATCGACCAGTTGGTCCTCGCCGACGCCGACGCGCTGTCGGTGTCGCATTCCGACCCGGACAACGCCCGGTTCCAGAGCTGGCCATACCCGCTGTCACCCGCGGACGCGCTGGACTTCATCGGCTCGACGGGCGAGCCGACGTTCGAGGTCGGCACCGGCCTGCAACTCGCGATCCGCGAACACCTCGGCGGCCCGCTGGCGGGCGACCTCTACGTCCTCAGGCAGGACTCGGACGTCGTGGAACTGGGCATCACCCTGGTCCCCGGCCGCCACGGGCGCGGCCTGGCCACCGCCGCCGTCACCGCGATGGCCGACGCGCTGCTCGCCACCCCGCCGATCACCCGCGTCGACGCGATCTGCGACGTGGACAACACCCGCAGCGCGGCCCTGTTCGAGCGGGCGGGCTTCCGGCTGCGCGAGCGAACGACCGCGAGCTGGACCCGCCGCGACGGCACCTTGACCGACGAACTCCACTTCACGAAGGCCCGATGACCCCGGCTCGGGGCCGTGCCGAGAGGGCGGCGATGGCTTCGACGCCGTGGCTGAGCCTGCGGAAGTAGGTCGCCCGACTCAGGTGCAGGTCACTGGCCACGCGGACATGTGACCGAGTGCGCCCGAGGTAGTAGGCGGCGAGCGCGGCACCGGCCTCCGCGGTGACCGCCCGGTCGGACGCGGCCAGTTCCCACACCGCGGCGCGCAGCCAGTCGCGCAGTTCCTCGGGACCGCGCCCGCCGATGGGCAGCGCGGCGAGTGCGTCGAGGTCGTTGACCGCGCGCAGCGCCCTGACCACGAGATCGGGGCTGAGCCCCGGCCCGCCGCCGACGGCGCGGGCCAGCCACGTCGCCAAGCCCGGCGCGGTGAAGTCGTTGCGGTAGACCTTGGGTGGGGCGCCGCATTGCCAGATGTCATCGCCGATGGTGCCGCGCAGGTCGAAGCCAAGGCCGTCCAGCAGCCGCTGGTAGTCCGGGGTCGATGTCGACACCATCAGCGTGCCGTGGCGGACGGCGGTGCCGAGGATGTGGCGGAACAGCACGCCGCGGGACACCGGGTCGTCGCACTGGGCCATCCCGAGGAACAGCGTCGCGCCGTCGGCCGCGGTGTCGGTGTGCTTCTCCAGTAGGGGAGCGATCCCGTCGACGGTGCCGTCGGCGACCAGCGGCATCCGGGCGACCCCGACCGGTTCGCCGTCCCGGCACACCAGGTGGAACCCGGTGATGTCGTCGGCGATCCATGGGTGGGCGAACCGATCCACCCGGCGGCGGTCGAACCCGTTGGCGATCGACCAGGCACGCACGATGCCGCCGATGACGTCGGCGTCGGCGGGTCCGGCCTGCCGAACCAGGCGGCCCGTTGTCCCCGGCACGCCGAGTGTCTCCTGCACGACCGGGTTGTCGATCAGGTGCATCGACGCGCCGACGATCTCGGCTCGGCGCTCCGGGGTGCGTGCGAGGTCCAGCTGGCGCATCCGGTGGCGGACGACGCGGGCACGGTACCCGTCGTGCGATACCTCGTTCCGCCACCGGTATGCCAGTTCGAGCACGGCTCGGAAGGGCTCCGCCACGGTGAGACCCAGCCCGGTCCGCTCGACCACGCTCACCTCGGCCAACGCGTCGAGCACGCCCGCGGCGACCAGCTTCTCGTCGGCTCCCGCGGCGACCGCGAGCGCGCGCAGCGCCCGCCAATGGCGTCGGCTCGGCAGTTCCACCAGCAGGCGGTCGCGCAATTCGGTGGCCACGTGGTCGGCCACCGCGCCTGGTTGGTCTAGCCGCACGCCCGCGAGCACCGCGCGACCGACCGCGGCGGCGACGAACGGGTTGCCTGCGGCGAGTCGGCAGGCGAGCGGCCGCACCCGTGGCGGCAGCTGGGCGGTGACCTCGGCATCGGGCAGCGGTGCCATCGTGAAGGTGGTGATCCCTGACCATTCGGGAAGCGCGCACAGCGGCCGCCGGGACACCACCAACACTGAGCCATGCCCGACCGCGCGCAGCGCCTCGGCCCGCCGTCGCGGGCTGTCGACGCCGTCGAGCACGACAAGCCCGCCGACCTCGACGGTCGCCGCGAGCGCGGTCTTCCCGGAACCCAATGGCCCAACCAGGTTGACCACACCGCTGTCGGCCAGTCCGGCCGCTATCCGCTCTCTCACATCCGGTGATCCAAACCGAATGGGCGTCCACGCACATCAGCCTTAAGGCTGGCGCGCATTGACCAAAAGTCTGTGGTTTGAGACTTCGTTGAGACGGCACGGGCCCGAAGTCGATCTAGCGTTGCGACGCCGGGCCAGACCGGCGTTCCCTTCAGCGACAAGGAAAGGACATCCGTGTCCCGCACCGCTCCCCGCGCGATCATCGCGCTGCTGATGGCCCTGTTCGGGCTCATCGGCGCCGCCGGATCGGCCACCGCCGACGAAAACCCCAACGTCGCCTACACCACCGACTTGCGCGACGCCGCCATCCACGAGGTGCGGGCCTCCTACTCGTGGCAGTGCCTCGACGTGCGCGCCGCCTCGACCAGCGAAGGCGCGATCATCCAGCGCTTCGACTGCAACGGGAAGCTGCACCAGCGGTTCTACTTCACCCGCACCGGGGTGGACACCTTCGGGATCGGCACGCTCGGCCGCTGGTGCCTCGGCCCGCAGAACAGCTCGTTCGCCGACGAGACGCCGATCGTGACGCAGTCCTGCCTCCTTGGCTTCGGCCAGCACTTCCGGTGGGTCGCCCGCGGTAACGGCCACTACGACATCGTCGAGGCGTGGTCGGGCAAGTGCCTCGTCGAGACCGGCAGGCGCTCTCCTGTCGTGCTGCGCACCTGCCCGGCGGTCGCCGAGCCGTACCCGTCGCTGTGGACGCCGCTCTACCACCGCCAGTACAACTACTCCAGCGTCTGGGGCTGATCGACCGGGCGAGGCCCGTCGGGGACATCCCGGCGGGCCTCGCTCCGGCCAAGTCCCACTCGCCGCGCGGGCAGTTGTCCGGATAACGGGCACACCCGGTGAATGGTCCACCTAGACTGCGGGTCCATGCGCAAAGTCTTCGCCGCACTGGCCGTACTGAGCTTCATCGGCGGCATCGCCGCCGTAATCACGGTCGCCTACCTCGGCGGCCGCTACGACGTAAAACCCGTCGAGATCGCCGCGGCCATCGCCTGCGCCATCACCTGCGCGTTCATGACCATGGGCGCCTCCCTCGGCGCGATGGCGTTTCGGCCCGCAGGCGCCGAGCCGCCGCGCCAGGCGCCGCAGCAGGCGGCCCCATACGCGGGGCAGCACTCCGGCCCGGTGCCGCAGCCGCAGCACCCTGGCCAGCAGCAGTGGCCGGGCCACAGCTGATCATGAACGGCGACGGCGGCGGGCACCCACAAATGCCCGCCGCCGTCGTCATCTCTCTCGTCAGCCTTCGACGCGGTGGTCGATCCAGAACTGGGTCAGGTCGGTCGACCCGGCCGCGGCCTGGGCCGCTGCCTTGAACTCCGCGGTCGTCGACACGCCGTACCAGTGCGACTGCGCGTAGCCCTTGAGCAGGTTCGCCATGGCCGTGTCACCGATCTTGCGGCGCAGGTCGTGCAGGGTGCACTTGCCGTAGTTGTAGACCACGGTGCCGTAGCGGCTGCTGTGCGTGTCCCAGTACGCCATGGAGTTGCTCAGCTTCTCCGCGCTCGACGCCCAGGTGATGCCGCAGCCCGAGCCGGTGACGCCCCGGTACAGGTCCGTCGCGTAGTCGGTGAAGCTCTCGTCCAGCCACGGCGAGGCGTACTGGTCGTCACCGACGATGCCGTAGAACCACTGGTGGGCGATCTCGTGCGGCAGCGCGACGTTGGAGACCAGGTCGAGCACGAAACCCGGGTACTCCATGCCGCCGAACCAGAAGTTGTTGTCGATGATGGCGTCCAGCTCGCCGTACGGGTAGTCGCCGAAGCGGCCGGAGTGCGCGTCGACGCTGTCCTTGGCCAGGGCGAACATGCTGTTCGAGTCGGCCGTGCTGATCGCGCTGACCGAGTACACGTTCACCGCGACGCCCTTCGGCGAGGTGCCGCTGAGCTTGCGGAACGGTCCCGCGGCCCAGGCGAAGTCACGGACCTTCGCCGCGGTGGCGTGGGTGATCGTGTTCGAGCCGGAGACCGTCTCGGTCGAGGTGCCGGTGGCAGGCGTGAGCAGCGAAGTCGGGTGGGTCAAGGTGACATCGAAGTCGCTGATCAGCGAGTAGAACGACTCGCCGTTGTTGGTGTACGGGTCGAGGTGCCAGCCCGCGCCGTCGCGGACGGCGAGCACCGGCAGCGCGTTGCCGATGAAGTTGAACGCGCCGTCGTGGCCGAACCGGTCGGCTCCGCTGGGCACCACGATGCGAAGGTCGAACTCGACCGTGCCGGACTGGTTCTGCGCCAGCGGGGTCGGCAGCGTGATCTTGAGCGCGGTGCAGTTCACCGACAGCGCGCTCGGGGTCCCGCCGGTCACGTTGGTGACGGTGATCGGCGTGTTCGACGGACAGGTGCCGTGGTAGTTGTCCCAGAGGCGCAGGTAGACCTCGGGCAGCGCGGTCGGCGACGCGTTGGTGAAGCTCACCTTCTGGTGGCCGTTCCAGATGTCACCGGCCGCGTTCGAGGTCAGCGAGACCGTGTACGCCGGGTTGACCGGGGTCCGGGTCGGGTCGGCCGAACCGGTGCCGATCGTCCAGGTGAAGGCCGCCGAGCCGGTGTGGCCGCCGGTGTCGGTCGCGGTCACGGTGACGTTCGAGGTGCCCGCGGTCGTCGGTGTGCCGGAGATGAGGCCGGTGGACGCGTTGATCGACAGCCCGGCGGGCATCCCGGTGGCGCTGTAGGTCAGCGGGTCGTTCTGCGGGTCACTGGCCTGGATCTGCAGGCTGGTGGCCTGGCCTGCGGTGCCGGTGCGGTTGCCGGGGTTGGTGACCGTCGGGTTCTGCGAGACGCCCGCGGTGGTCAGCGTGATGTCGTCGAGGACGAAGTTGGTCACCAGGCTGTAGTCCTCGGTGCCGGTGAACTTCAGGGTGACGGTCTGCCCGCTGTACGCCGACACGTCGACGGTGCGCTGCTGGTAGCCGGTCGCCTTGTTCAGGTTCGAGTAGCTCGCCAGCGTGGTCGTGCCGATCTGCACGGCCAGCTTGTCGTACTGCGTCGACGTCGTGGTCTCTTTGGTGTCGATGTGCAGCCAGTAGGACAGTGTCGCCGAGGTGCAGCCCGCGGGCAGGGTCAGCGTCTGCGAGAGCGTGTCGGTGTGGGTGGTGCCCTTGCCGCCGAGTCGGGCGAGCTGGGTGCCGCCGTGCGTCGGCTGGGCGGTGGTGCCCGCGATGACGACGCCCGCGGTTGCGGTCCAGGGACTGGTTCCGCTCTCGAATCCGCCGTTGACGACGATCTGGTCACCGCACGCGGCAGCCTGGGCGGGTGACGCGGCGAACGCCACGCCAACCAGTCCGACCGCGAGCGTGAGCGCGGCAGGAAGCGCTCGTGTTCTCATCGGGTGTTCCTCTCTCGACGCCCGGAACGCCCCGGGCTGCGAGAAGCCTCACCGTGAACACGCTTGTATACAACGTAATGTTGTTCCCTGGTAAGGGAATTGTCCGGATCGCCGGGTTGAAGTGCGATCTTCGGCGCAAATCGGACGTGCGCCTGTGCAAAGAGATCGGCGGCGAGCACCGTTGGGTGCCCGCCGCCGCTCTCGTTGTGGAGCTTTAGTTCTTGCGCTCCTTGGCCGCGACGGCCGAACGGACGCAGACATCGCCGACATCCACGGTCTGGCCGCGCTCGACGTAGATCTCCGCGAGCCCGACGAGCTTTCCACGCTTGTCACTGCAGGTCAGCGTGTAGGGCTCCTTCGGACCGTAGGTCGTCGGCAGCGGCGACAGGAAGTCGACCTTCAGGTTCGACCAGTCGTCGGTCGCCGCCGGGTCGGCCTGGCTGTAGTTGACCATCACCGCGGTGTAGTCGCCCGCGGGCGGGTCGAACAGCACGGCCTTCTCCGTGGTGGTGCCACCGTTGGCCGACGAGCTCACCAGGTTGCCCGCCGCGTCGAAGATGTACAGGTCCCAGTCGGTGTCCGGGGTGTTCCACTGGACGCTGACCTGCATCTTGCCGTTGTCGACCGCGGGCATCCCGTCGACGTGGAACGGGATGACCTCGCCGGTCATGTCGGCCGGGAAGTTGGTGTTCTCGGCCGGGACACCGGCCGGGTTGTCCAACGCGATCGATGCCTGCGCCGGGCCCTGCGGGTCGCGGCCGTAGCGGCCCGCGACGTAGGGGCGCGTCGACGGGTTGACCGCCCAGCTGAACCGCCCGTCGGTGACGGCCAGGTCGGACTTGAGCACGTCGGACACGAAGATCGGGTCCGTCACGCTGCCGTCCGGCTGGATCACCGGGGAGGTCGGCGTCTGGAACGCCTTGCGCAGCTGCAGCTGGTAGCCCTTCGGCGCCGAACCGACCAGCGTCGAGTGGGCCGCCGGGTCCGCGGCGTTGTTCAGCATGTCGATGAACGCCTGGCGGTTGCCGCCCTTGCCAGCGCCCGCGGCCGGTGCCAGGCCCGCGTACTCGGCGACGACACCTTCCTCGTACGGCGGGTGGAACTCGTTGGGGCCGACCTCGAAGGTGAAGCCCCAGCCACCGGTGGCGAAGTACGACCAGTCCTCAGTGGACCCGGTGGTGTCGTAGAGCGCCCACGACGGCTGGCTCGTGTAGCCGTTGCGGGAGGCCATCTTGTCGCCGAGCGCCTTGTACGCGGGCTCGTCGAGCGGCGGCCGGACGTCGGCCACACCGGGGACGCGCAGCACCAGGTTCGAGTATGTGTGCAGCGTGATCAGGTTGGTGACCTGACGGTTGGACACGATCGAGCGGATGTTGCGGGTCTCGGGCTCGGAGAACGGGCCGGAGCCACGGAAGGTGTCACTGCTCCACGCCGTCGACGCGCCCGCGCCGCCCCAGAAGCCCGCGTAGTTGCGGTTGGGGTCGGTGCCGCGCAGGCGGCCCGCCGGGTTCGCCTTGCACACGCCGGTGCGGAAGGCCTCCGGCGAGTCGTTGACGTTGCAGTTCTTGCGCTTCATCTCGTAGTCGAACCGGGAGAAGTCGCCCTTGGGCTCGGCCTCGCGGGAGATCGAGAAACCGTCCGGGTTCACGATCGGCACCACGATGTTGCGGGTCTTGGACACCAGCGACCGCAGCTCGCCGCCCGCCTTGTAGCCCTTGACGAGCTCGTAGGCCCACTCCATGGCGTGCTCACCCGCGGGCCATTCGCGCGCGTGGTGGATGCCCATGGTGAAGTTGACGGCCTTGCCGTCCTTGATGTTGTCGACGTCCTTGGCGATCTCGACGCCGACGACCTCGCGGCCCTCCCAGGTCGACTCGGGCAGGGTGAACGCCTTGACCAGGCCGGGGTTGGCCCTGGCCAGTTCCTTGATCTCGAAGTTGTAGTCGTACAGGTGTCGGTACGACGTGCGGCCCGACGGCAGTACCGACCCCGCCGCGCTCGCCGCGTACTTCTGGTCGGTCTTGGCGTTGGCGATCGACCGGGCCGAGAGATCGGCCTGCACGACGGTCGACTTCATCCCGCTCTGACGCAGGGTCTCCCGGTCGGCGTCGCCCGCGAGGACGACCTCGACGCTGGTCGCGTCGGCCTTCTCGGTCACGTCGAGGCCCAAGGCGAACAGCCGGTCCTTGGCCTGCTTGTTCGGGGTCTCGACGCGGACGATCTCGGCGCGCTGCACCGTGGTGGGCGCACCCTGCGCGTTGATGGCCAGGAAGTCGACGCCCAGGGTGACCGCGCGTGCGGACCCGGCGTAGCGGCAGGCCTGGATGACCAGTTCCTGACCCTTGGTCACGAAGCTCTCGGCGAGCTCGGCGCTGCGCAGCGCCGCGGAGGCGGCGACCACGTTCCCGGTCGCCTTGTCGAACACCGCGATGTCCCAGTCGCCCACGTCGCCGCCCCGCGGCGTGAGCCTGGCCTGGATGAGGCCGTCGACCGTCGAGGTCACCGCTCGGCGGTCGGTCCCAGTGGTGCCGCCCGGCAGCAGCTTGGCGAAACACGAGCGGGCGACGTTCCTGTCACTGTGCAGAACGCTGTCCTCCGCCACCGCGGTCGACGCGGTGAGTCCCCCGACCACAGCCCCGCTCAGTCCTACGGCGGCGGCGAGTTTCCATGCCGGAATTCGTCTTGCAGCTGAGCTCACGCCCGACTCCTCCCAAGGTCCGCCAGCCCGCATGCCTGGAGCCGGCAGCGTGACGCTAACCACAGGTTCCACAGATTTAAGGGATTACCAGTTGCCATTCACCGGATTGGGGACGACTGGCCGAGGGCATACGTCCGACGAGCCCACGACATGATCGAAATCCGGCAGAAGGCGAAGGACTTTTTACCTTTTGCCAGTTATGCACGCTCGGTTGCCACCCGTTCGGCCGAACGCAAGGCCCGCAGGACGTTACGGCCAGCAACCTTCGCGCAGTCGTCCTCGCTCCAGCCCGCGTCGAGCAGTGCCCCGAACAGGTTGGGGTAGGTCCCGACGTTCTCCAGCCCGTTGGGCAGCAGCGCGCAGCCGTCGTAGTCGCCACCGACGCCGATGTGATCGACGCCGACCACCTCCCGCGCGTACTCGAAGTGCGCGACGACCTCGGCCAATGTGGCCTCGGGCTGTTCGTGTCGGCCCTCCCAGGTCTCGAAGAACCGCTCGCGCGCGGCGAGGTCGGCGTGCTTCTCCCCCACGGCGGCCATCGCGTCGGCCATTCGGTCGTCCCAGGCCGCGATAGCGGGCGAGATGAACCTCGGCACGAAGGTCACCATCAGCACGCCGCCGTTGTCCGGGAGACGTTTCAGCACGTCATCGGGCACGTTCCGGGGGTGGTTGGTGACCGCGTGGCAGGACGAGTGGCTGAAGATGACCGGCGCTTCGCTCACGTCGAGCGCGTCGCGCATCGTCGTCGCGGCGACGTGGGAGAGGTCGACGAGCATGCCGAGACGGTTCATCTCGGCGACGACCTCGCGGCCGAAGTCCGACAGGCCGCCCGCGTTCGGCACGTCGGTGGCCGAATCCGCCCATGGCACGTTGTCGTTGTGCGTGAGTGTCATGTAGCGCACACCCAGGCGGTACAGGGACCGCAGGACACCGATCGACTCGGCGATGCAGTGGCCGCCCTCAGCACCGAGCAGCGAGGCGACCCGACCGCTCGCGAAAGCGGATTCGGCCTGGTCAGCGGTGTAGGCGAGGGCCAGGTCGGCCGGGTAGCGCGCGGCGAGGGCGTGCACCATCTCGATCTGCTCGATGACGGCGGTCACCGCCGAGTGGCCGGTCAGCTGGCAGGGCACGTAGACCGACCAGAACTGGCCGCCGACCCCGCCGCGGCGGAGTTTGACCAGGTCGGTGTGGAAGTCGGGCTGCTCGACCGCCAGGTCCACTGCGCTGATGACCTTGCGGGGGTCGGCGCCATACTTCTCCCGCAGCGCCCAAGGGAGATCGTTGTGGCCGTCTATCAGCGGCGTGCCCGACAGGAGCACTCGCGCGCGGTCGGTACCTGGGTTGTGCACTACCCGTGACTCCATTCCATCGTGTGACTGAGCACATCCGTTACGTCACCATTCGGTGAGTCACCCGATCGTGGGACAACAGCACCCCTCAGTGACAACCCGATCGGATACTTACCCGATTGATCGTCCCGCTAACCCGCTTGGGCGGCTAGGCTGCCCCTGTCGACACCACTTTCGGTCCAACGGCGGCGCGGCTGTTTGGTCGAAAGTCCCAGTGCCGGTCGGGGGGCAACGACCGACTCCAGGGAGGTAGTGACGTGGCTGCCGTCGGCTTAGGTCAGGCCGTTCGTACCACGCCAGCAGGCAGTTTGCCTGCGAACATGGTCCCGCACCCGCGGGAAGAGTTGTTCTCAGTGCTGGTGGTTGACGACCACCCGCTGTTGAGGGAGGCGATAGCCGCTCGGCTCACGCAGATGGGCGCGGGCACAGTGCACGAGGCCGCCACGGTGGCCGAGGCGAGGGCTAGGGCACAGGCCACTGGGCCATGTGACCTGGCGATCCTCGACTTGGGTCTGCCGGACGGCAGTGGGATCGAGCTCGTCACGGAGCTCCGCAGCCATGGTTGGCCGCGGATCGTCGTGCTGGCTTCGTCCGACGACCCGTACGCCGTACGATCGGCCTTCCAGGCAGGCGCACAGGCCTACCTGCTGAAGTCCGCATCGCCGGTCGTGGTGACCGACGGGGTCCGCAGGGTGCTCGAGGGTGGCGTCTACGCCGACCCGAGTGTCGCCCCGGTCCTCGCAACGGGCACCAGGGTCCCGGGCACCGACAACACTCCGCGCGAGCTTTCGGCGCGCGAGGTCGAGGTGCTCCAGCTCGTCGCGGACGGTCAGTCCAACAAGGAGATCGGCGAGGCGCTGAACCTTTCGGCGCTCACGGTGAAGTCTCACCTCTCGCGGATCGGCCGGAAGTTGGGCACCGGCGACCGGGCGCAAATGGTGGCTCTCGCCATGCGAGCGGGCGTCATCCGATAGACAACAGCAGTCGTGTGGCCGGGCAGGGCATGGCCCAGCCACACGACTGCTGCTGATCTACCGCGATCTTGTTCAGTCGTGCCGTAGGGTCAAGCGCCGTGACTATGCCCGGACCAGGACCCAGCTCGGCGGCCGTTGACCCTCCCGTCCCGGTGCTGCTCACCGAGCCAGCCGATGGCACCCCAGACGTCGTGGCCGACCCCGACGCCCTGCGCCGCGCCGCGGACCTCATCGCCGCCGGAACCGGCCCCATCGCCGTCGACACCGAGCGCGCATCCGGCTACCGGTACTCGCAGCGCGCCTATCTCGTACAGATCCGCCGTGAGGGCGCGGGCACCTTCCTCGTCGACCCCGTCGCCATCGACGACCAGGTCGACCCCCTGATCGAGGCCCTCTCCACCGGAGAGTGGGTGCTGCACGCCGCGTCGCAGGACCTGCCGTGCCTGGCCGACCTCGGCCTGCGTCCCCAGAAGCTGTTCGACACCGAGCTGGCGGGCAGGCTCGCGGGCTTCGACCGCGTCGCCCTCGGCACGCTGGTCGAACTGCTTCTCGGCTACCACCTGGAGAAGGGCCACGGCGCCGCCGACTGGTCCCGCAGGCCGCTGCCGCTGGACTGGCTGAACTACGCCGCCCTCGACGTCGAGCTGCTCGTCACCCTGCGCGACGCGCTGGAGGCCGAACTGGCCGCCCAGGGCAAGCTCGACTGGGCGCTGGAGGAGTTCGAGGCCCTGCGCACCGCCCCACCCGCCCCGCCGCGCAAGGAACCGTGGCGGCGCACGTCGGGCATCCACAGCGTCCGCACCGCCCGCGGCCTCGCCGCGATCCGCGCCCTGTGGGAGACGCGCGACCAGATGGCCCGCGACCGCGACATCGCCCCCGGTCGCGTCCTGCCCGACAGCGCGATCATCCAGGCGGCCGCGGTCAACCCTGCCGACGAGCAGGCCCTGCTCCAGCTCCCCGTCTACAAGGGCCGCGCCCAGCGCCGTCTGGCGGGCACCTGGATGCGCGCACTGCGCGCGGCGGCGGCGCTGCCCAAGAGCGAGTTGCCGGACCCGTC
The DNA here is from genome assembly GCA_035540215.1 of Actinokineospora sp. Taxonomy (GTDB): domain Bacteria; phylum Actinomycetota; class Actinomycetes; order Mycobacteriales; family Pseudonocardiaceae; genus Actinokineospora. The sequence continues at coordinate 20,096 of DATLIA010000239.1, forward strand.
GCCGCCGAACGACGGACCGCCGCCCGCCAACCGGTGGGCCGACAAGTTCCCGGAGGCCGCGGCCCGTCTCGGTGCGGCCAGGACGGCGCTGACGGCGATCGCGGAGGCCAACCGGCTGCCGGTGGAGAACCTGCTGCAGCCGGACCTGGTACGGCGCACCTGTTGGCAGCCGCCCGCGGACATCGACCTCGACACGGTCACCGACGCCCTGCGCGCGGGCAGTGCCCGGGAGTGGCAGATCGGGTTGACCGGGGAAGCGCTGGTCGCCGCCCTGCGGACCAAGGTCCCGACACCCGAGCAGGGCTGACCGACCGGCAAACCGTTTGCGTGGCCGCGCTCGGTTGGCCAAGGCTTGGTTCGTGATCGAGACATGAGCCGTCGCGTGCTGCTGCTGTTGGCGCTGGCCTGCGGCGTCGCCGTCGGGAACGTGTACTTCCCGCAGGCGGTGAGCCCGCTGGTCGCGGCCGGTCTCGGCGTATCGCCCGGCTCGGCCACGCTGGTGGTGACCGCTACGCAGCTGGGGTACTCGCTGGGGATCTTCCTACTGGTCCCCCTCGGCGACCGGCTGCCGCACCGGCCGCTGATCGTCGGCCTCATGTCTGTCACCGCGCTGAGCCTGCTCGCGGCCGGGCTGGCGCCAGGGCTGCCGCCGCTGCTCGGAGCGAGTGTGCTCGTCGGCGTGACGACCGTGATCGCGCCGGTCATCGGCCCGATGGCGGCGGGACTTGTCGCCGCCGACCGCCGTGGCGAGGTGTCCGGGACCCTGCTGGCCGGGTCCATCGGCGGGATGCTGCTGGCCAGGACGTTCGCGGGCAACGTCGGCGAGTGGCTCGGCTGGCGGGCGCCGTATCTCGTGGCCGGGGCGGTCACCGCCGTCCTCGCGGTCGTGTTGACCTTCGTCGTGCCCCGGACGGTGGCGGCGACCGACCAGCGCTACCCGGCACTGATCATCGAGCCGCTGCGACTCCTGCGAGCCGAACCGGAACTGCGCCGGTCCTGCTTCTACCAGGCCACGATCTTCGCAGGCTTCTCCGCGGTGTGGACCACAGTCGCCCTCCTACTCACCGGTCCGACGTACGGCTTCGGCGCCGAGGCCGTCGGCTGGCTGGCCCTCATCGGCGCGGCGACGATGGTCTGCACCCCGATCGCTGGCAGACAGGTCGACCGACGCGGGTCCGACCCGGTCAACCTGGTCTGCATGATCGGCGTCATCGGGGCGGCGGTGATCCTCGTCCCGGGCGGTCTCGGTGGTGGTGTCGGCTTGGCCACCTTGGTCCTGGGCACGCTGGTGCTGGACGTGGCGATGCAGAGCGGGATGGTCGCCAACCTGGTCCGCGTCTACGCGATCCGACCGGACGCGCGCGGCAGGCTGAACACCGCCTACATGACTTGCGCGTACCTCGGCGGCACGGTCGGCTCGTGGGCCGGAACCCGCGCGTACGCGGCGCTCGGCTGGTTCGGGGTGTGCGCCTTCGTCGCGATCCTGGGCGTGGTCGCCCTGGCCGTGCATGTCTGGCGCACAGCTCAGCCACATGTTCGGCCCAGCCCGGGTACAGAACCCGAAAGCAACGTGGGGAGGTCGGCTCCACCCAGGAGCCGCTGACCACGGAGAACCATGATGACCGAGAACAAAGCCCGCTGGGCCGCCATAGCCGCGGGCATGGCGGGCGCGTTCGTCGCGGGCGGTCTGGCCATCGGCCTGATCAGCACCGCGAGCGCCCAGGACTCGACGACCACCGCGCCGGACAGCGGGACCACCACCGCCCCGGCCGACCCCGACCGGCCCCGCGACGAGTCCAAGGCCCAGCGCACCGACGAGACGCTGCTGACCGGGGACGACGCCGAGAAGGCCAAGGCAGCCGCCCTGGCCAAGTACCCGGGCGCCACCATCCAGCGCGTCGAGACCGACTCCGACGGTGTCTACGAGGCCCACCTGACCACCCCCGACGGCAAGCGCGTCACCGTCGAGATGGACAAGAGCTTCGCCATCACCGGCGAGGAAGCGGGCCGCGGGCACAAGTAGGCGTCAGGTCAAGACGATCCGGAACGCCGGGTGGTCCGGGGCGACACGGCGGAGGTCGGCGTCCGTGGAGGAGGCGTCGACCCCGTCGAAGAACACGCCGACCTCGAACTTCCAGCGCTTCAGATACTCGCGCAGCAGTTCGGGCTTGTCGTCGTCGGCCAGTTCCACGGCCGTGAAGGTGTGGACCTTGCGACCGAGGCGCAGCTCCCCCTCCCCCGCCGCGCGCAGGTTGCGGACCCACTGGGTGTGGCCGCGCGGGGCGACGAGGTAGCTCTCGCCGTCGTGGACGAGGAGGTTGACCGGGGTCGACCGCATCTCGCCGGACTTTCGGCCGCGGACCGACAGGACCCGGGAGCCCCACACGTTGACGCCGCGCTTCACCAGGAAGGCCACGATGCGGTTGAAGACGTCCGTGGTGAACCGGCTCGGACGCAGGTAGCGAGTCGACATCTGGATTTCCCTCCATGAAACGAGAGCACCGCTCTCACTTGTCGCCAAGTAAATACGAGAGCGGGGCTCTCGTCAAGAGCGGCGCTCTCGTATGCTCGACGCATGACGAAGCCACAAGGCGTCCGCGACCGCAATCGGGCGGCGCTGACCCTCGCGATCAAGGAAGACGCGCGCGCTCAGCTCGCGACAGCGGGAGCCCAGGCGCTGTCCCTCAGAGCCGTCGCGCGCAACCTCGGCCTGGCGTCGTCGGCGGTCTACCGCTACTACCCCAGCCGCGACGACCTGCTCACCGCCCTGATCATCGACGCCTACAACTCGCTCGGCGACGCCGTCGACCAGGCCGACCACGACGGCGACCCCCGTGCGCGCTGGCTGTCGCTGTGGCACGCCGTTCGGAATTGGGCGCTGGCCAACCGGCACGAGTACGCCCTGATCTACGGTTCCCCCGTGCCCGGCTACAGCGCCCCGCAGGACACGATCGCGCCAGCCGTCCGCGTGCCGCTCAGGGCCATGACCATCGCCCACGCCGCGGGCGTCAAGGATTTGCCCATCGACCCCGTCCTGCACGACCAGCTCAGCGCCGTGACGGCCTCGATCTCGATCGACTTGCCGCCCGGCGCGCTGGCACGGGTAATGGTCGCGTGGACACAGCTGTTCGGCATGGTCGGCTTCGAGCTGTTCGGCCAGCTCGTCGGTTCCGCCGACCCAGCAGACGCGTTGTTCGACTTCGCCGCCCGGTCAATGGCCGACTTCGTCGGACTGTGACCCACCCCATAAGCGCGTCGCTATGTTACCCATTGGTAACCAGCGCTAGAGTAGGCCTTGTTACCAGTCGGTAGCCCATATTCGACTAAGGAGCACCCACGTGGCCGCACCCGCTGCATCCGCAGCCGAGCGCGCCGTTCGGAACGTGGTCTTCGTCGACGGTGTACGCACGCCGTTCGGCAAGGCAGGCCCGAAGGGCATCTACGCGGAGACCCGCGCCGACGATCTCGTCGTGAAGGTCATCCGTGAACTGCTGCGCAGGCACCCCGAGCTGCCCCCGGAGCGGGTGGACGAGGTCGCCATCGCCGCGACGACGCAGATCGGCGACCAGGGCCTGACCATCGGCCGGACGGCGGCGCTGCTCGCGGGCCTGCCCAAGTCCGTCCCCGGCTACGCCATCGACCGCATGTGCGCGGGCGCGATGACCGCCGTCACCACCAGCGCCAGCGGCATCGCCTTCGGCGCCTACGACGTGGTGATCGCGGGCGGCGTCGAGCACATGGGCCGCCACCCGATGGGTGAGGGCGTCGACCCGAACCCGCGCATCGTGGCCGACAAGATCGTCGACCCGACCGCGCTGGTCATGGGCCAGACCGCGGAGAACGTGCACGACCGCTACCCGGCGATCACCAAGCAGCGCTGCGACGAGTTCGCCGCGCGCAGCCAGGAGAAGTACGCCGACGCGGTCAAGGCGGGCAAGATCGGCCCCGAGTTCGTCCCCGTCGCCACCCGCTCGGCCGAGCTGGGCTGGGGCCTGGCCACCGAGGACGAGCCGCCGCGTCCGGGCACCACCGTGGAGCAGCTCGCCGCCCTCAAGACCCCGTTCCGGCCGCACGGCCGGGTCACCGCGGGCAACGCGGCGGGCCTCAACGACGGCGCCACCGGCTGCATCCTCGCCGAGGAGGAAACCGCTCGTGAGCTCGGCCTGCCGGTCGGCATGCGCCTGGTGGGCTACGCGTTCGTCGGCGTCGAGCCCGAGGTCATGGGCGTCGGCCCGGTTCCGGCCACGGAACGGGCACTGCGGCGCGCCGGTCTGTCCATTGAGGACATCGGGCTGTTCGAGCTGAACGAGGCGTTCGCCGTGCAGGTGCTGGCTTTCCTCGACCACTTCGGCATCGACCAGGACGACCCGCGGGTCAACCAGTGGGGCGGCGCCATCGCGTGCGGCCACCCGCTGGCGTCCTCTGGCGTGCGCCTGATGACGCAGCTCTCGCGCCAGTTCGCCGAGCACCCCGAGGTCCGCTACGGCATCAACTCGATGTGTATCGGCATCGGCATGGGCGGCACGGTCATCTGGGAGAACCCGCACTGGAACGGCGGTAGCAACTGATGCTGTCCATCGAAGAAGCCAAGGCCGCCTTCCCGGACGAGGTCGTGACCAAGGCCGTCACGAAGCTGATCAAGGTGCCCGGGCTGGACAAGCCGGTCGCCTTCATCACCATCGACAACGGCCACGACCACACCCGCCCGTCGACCTTCGGCCCGCAGTCGCTGGTGTCGCTGAACGACGCCTTCGACGTGGCCGTGGCGGCCCAGCCCGCCGCGATCGCCGTCACCGGCAAGCCGTTCATCTTCGCCGTCGGCGCGGATCTGTCCGGTGTGGAGCAGGTCGCCGAGCGCGAGCGCGCGCTGGAGATCGCCCAGGCCGGGCACGACGTGTTCCGCCGGTTCACCGAGTCCGAGATCCCGACCTTCGCCTTCATCAACGGCGCGGTCATGGGCGGCGGCCTCGAACTCGGCTTGTCCTGCCACTACCGCACCCTGTCCGCGGGCGCGGCGGCCATCGCCCTGCCCGAGGTGTTCCTTGGTCTATTCCCCGGCTGGGGCGGTACGCAGCTGCTGCCGAACCTGATCGGCCCGGACGCGGCCGTGACGGTGGTCTTCGAGAACGCGCTGTCGCAGAACCGGATGCTCAAGCCGAAGCAGGCGCTGGAGCTGGGCATCACCGACGCGCTGTTCGACTCGGCCGACTTCCTGGAGCAGTCGCTGCTCTGGCTGGCGTCGGTCGTCAACGGCAAGGTCACCCCGGCCCGCCGCGAGATCGACCGCGGCGCCGAGTGGGACGCGGCCGTCGCGCGGGCGAAGGCGATCGTGCACGGCAAGACCAAGGGCGCGTCCCCGGGCGCGAACAAGGCTGTCGAGCTGCTGGAACTGGCTCGCGAGAACAATCTCGACAAGGGCTACGCGGCCGAGACCGAGGCCCTGGCCGACGTCCTGATGACCGATCCGCTGCGCGCCGGCCTGTACTCGTTCAACCTGGTGCAGAAGCGGGCCCGCAAGCCCGCTGGCGCGCCGGACAAGTCCCTGGCCCGTCCGGTGACGAAGGTCGGCATCGTCGGCGCGGGCCTGATGGCCAGCCAGATGGCGCTGCTGTTCGCCCGCCAGCTCAAGGTGCCGGTCGTGCTGACCGACATCGACCAGGAGCGCGTCGACAAGGGCGTGGGCTACGTCCACTCCGAGATCGACAAGCTCCAGGGCAAGGGCCGGGTCTCCCCGGACGGCGCCAACCGCCTCAAGGCGCTGGTGTCGGGCTCGCTGGACAAGGCCGCGTTCGCCGACGCCGACTTCGTCATCGAGGCCGTCTTCGAGGAACTGGGCGTCAAGCAGACCGTGTTCGCGCAGGTCGAGGAGCACGTCAGCGCGGAGTGCGTGCTGGCGACGAACACCTCGTCGCTGTCGATCACGGACATGGCCTCGAAGCTGAAGCACCCCGAGCGGGTCGTCGGCTTCCACTTCTTCAACCCGGTCGCGATCATGCCGCTGCTGGAGATCGTCCGCGCGGACAAGACGGACGACGCGACCCTGGCCACGGCGTTCGCCGTGGGCAAGGCGCTGAAGAAGTCGTCGGTGCTGGTCAAGGACGCTCCGGCGTTCGTGGTCAACCGCCTGCTCACCCGCTTCATGGGCGAGGTCGTCAAGTCCATCGACGAGGGCACGCCCTTCGAGGTCGCCGACAACGCGCTGGAGCCGTTGGGTCTGCCGATGAGCCCGCTGGTGCTGCTGCAGCTCGTCGGCCCGCCGGTCGCGCTGCACGTGGCCGAGACGATGAACCGCGCGTTCCCGGACCGCTTCGGCGTCTCGGACAACATGAAGGCGTTCGTCAAGGCGGGCAAGTCCGCGGTCTGGAGATGGGACGCGACGGGCACGCCGAGCGTCGACCCCGAGGTCCAGGAGCTGTGGCAGTTCGGCGACGCTCCGCTGACGGCCGAGCAGGTCCGCGCGCGGGCGCTGGAGGGCCTGGCCGAGGAGATCCGCATCATGCTCGACGAGGGCGTGGTCGCGGAGGCACAGGACATCGACCTGTGCATGATCCTGGGCGCGGGCTGGCCGTTCTGGCTGGGCGGTGTCACGCCGTTCCTGGACCGTGAGGGCGTGTCGGAGAAGGTGAACGGCAAGCCGTTCCTCGCTCCGGGCGTCGCGTCGGTGCCGACGGCCTGAGATTGACAGTCTCGTAGCGCCCCTGGCGTCTCCCCGGAGACACCAGGGGCGCTGTCGTCTCACCAGTACCGTGGAACCCGCCGCGCGTAGTCGGCCTGCTCGTCGCCGAACTGGGCGGCCAGCTGGCGCTCCTCGCGCAGGACGGCGCGATGGACCAGCGCGGCGGCGGGCGGCCAGGCGGCGAGCAACCATGGCGAGCGGGCGGTGAGCCCGGCGCCCAGGTGGAGCAGGGTCCAGCCGACGTACATGGGGTTGCGGGTAAGCGCGTACGGCCCACCGGTCACGAGCCGGTCCGGGGCATCGATGGCGCCCGCGCCACGCGCCCGGACTGCCCACAGGTTGAGGCCCAACCCGGCCGCCAGCACCACCCAGCCCGCGGGCGCGAAGCCCACAGGCAGCCGAGTGTGGGTGCGCGCATGCAGGAGTAGGCCCGCGGTCATCGCGACCGCGTGTTCAGCCGGGAGGGGTGTCCGGTCCCAGAGGGCCGACATGGGCTCACTTTAGGCCACTTTCCGAGTCTCGATGTCAAGAATTCTTGACATCGTGTCAAGGCCGCTTTACCTTCATCTGTGTCACGTTTCTTTTACACAGGGGAGCCGCCATGGAACTGTCCACACGCCGCGCCGCGATCGTGGCGGGGGTCGGCCTCCTGCTGATGGCCGTACTCGCCGCCTTCGCCAACTTCGGTGTTCTCGAAGACCCGCATCCCAGCGACGGCATGCTCCGCATGGGTGTCGCCGCGTTCATGGTGGTGGCGATCCTGGATGTCGTTGTGGCGTGGGCGTTGTGGGTGTTCTACGCGCCGACCGACGCGGCGTTGTCCACACTCGCCGCGTGGCTGCGGGTCGGCTACACGGCGGTGTTCCTGGTGGCGATCACACATCTGTCGATGTCCCAAATGGACACTTTCCGTGGGATCTGGTCGATATCGCTGAACCTGTTCGGCATGCACCTGGTCGTGCTCGGATACCTGGTGGCCAAAGCGAAGCCGGTGTGGCTGGGTGTCGTGCTCGCACTCGCGGGCGCGAGCTACCTGATCGACGGCTTCGGCAAGGTCATGTTCGCGGGTTACAACGTGGAACTGTCTGCGGTGGGCGGCTTCGGCGAGGTCGCGCTCATCGGCTGGCTGCTCATCCGAGGTGCTCGCCGTACGATCTAGAAACCAGAGGGAGGCGGCCGGATGCGGACCTTCGATCCCCGAGCCATCGGGCGCCGGGAATGCGGCGCCTGGGTCGCGTACTACCGCAGGCGCTGGCCGCGATTCCTGGCCTACGCGGTGGGGATGGTGCGCGCGGGGTTCGAGATGTCATGGCCGAAGACCCTCTACGGCGCGTGGCTGGTATTGCGGGCCAACCAACTCTGGGCGCCCGCCGACGGCAACGACCCCGACGGCGCGCGGCGGTGCATGCGCAAGTTCTACGAGTTGGTCGTCGAGGCGCACGCCGAGCCGTTCGACCCGGCCGAAGCCGCCGACCTGGAGGTCGAGTGGTGGCGGGTGCACCGCGAGGCCCAGCGGGCCGGGGTCGCGAGCGAGGAACTGGTGGACGCCCTCATCGCCGTCTACGCGCACGTCTACGAGGCACCGCCGGAGTCCCTGCGGCTCGCCGCCGAGGAGCGGGCGCGGGCCATGGTGATCTCCGACGAGTGGGTCGCCGACGGATGTGACCCACTGAGCCCGTCGATCGCCTTGGAACGAGCCGCGCTTGTCCGGTCCTACGCCGCGCTATTGGCGGCCGTGCATCGCTAGCAGGAGACGGTGACCTTGGCGCCGGACCTGAACGAGACGTGGACGTGGTCCATGTGGTTGGCGGTCGGGCTGCCGCGGTTCTCCATCGCGTCCCAGCCGCCGCCGTCGTTGTAGCGCTGGCGCCAGATGACGTAGGTGACGCCGAAGGCCCGCTGGTTGGCCAGGATGTAGTCGGCGACGGCGTTGCCGGTTGCGGTGTCGACCATGAAGTCGAGCGCAAGGCCCGCGGGATGGTCGCTGGCGCCGCCGCGGCCTTCGCGGCCGCCGATGTCCTTGATGCCGAACTTGGCCTTGATGTGGTTGCCGACCTGCGCGACATGCGGTTGGACGCCGTCCAGCGTGGTCGAGCAGGAGCCCGTGGCGGGCTTGGTGGTCTTCGGCGGCGCGGTCGTGGTGACCGGCGGCGGAGTGGTCGTGACCGGCGGCGGAGGCGGCGTGGTGGTCACGGGCGGCGCGACGAGCGCGGCGGGAGCGGTGCTCGACGGGGATGACGTGGTGGTCATCGGGTCCCGGAGCGTGAAAGCGGCGTTCATGGTGCGGGTGTCGGGGGCGGGGCCGCCGACGAGCCAGACGGTTGCACACAAACCGGTGCCCAGGAGAGCACCCAGACCCGCGGGCACGTGCCAGCCCACGGGCTGCTTTCTATGTCGACCGGACATTCGCTGATCACCACTCACATCGGGGAGGCTCCTCGGGGGCGAAGCCTGGGCAACATTACGAAATGGACTCGGCAAAGTCACGCCACAGTGTCGCCGACCACATTTCCGCAGGTCGACTTGACGCGCCGGAGATGACCTAGGATTCACCCCATGCGGGTCACCCTGGCAGCGGTACCGATCGCGCTGGCGGTCGTCACCGGTGGCCTGATCTGGTGGCTGACCAGCGACGACGCCGGGTCCGGTGTGCCGGCCTCGACGGCCGACGGCAGTTTCACGTTCGAGGCCCCGGAGGGCTGGCTGACCACCGGCTGCCCGTCCGACAAGGCCGACTGCGTGCGGATCGTCCCGCCGGACGCGCCGGACGAGGACGGTGTGTCCGTGATGGGCACCGAGGCCAACCCCGTCGAGGGCACGCCGATGGACCTGTTGTTCATGCCCGGCGGCCCGGCCATGGCGGGCACGGAACGTCTCAGGGTCAATGGCGTCGAGGCGGTCCGGCTCGACAGTCCCGCGACGGGGGCGCTCGGGCCGGGCACGCTCGTCTACGGCCGGGACACCTTCATGATCAGCTGCCCGGACGGGGCGGACAAGGACCGCGCCCGCGCCGTCTGTGACCGCGTGGTGGCCACCCTGCGATGGGACCGATGAGCGGAACGACCCGTATCGGCACATCAGGCTGGGTCTACCCGCCCTGGCGGGGCGTGTTCTACCCCGAGGGCCTCACCCAGAAACGCGAGCTGGAGTACCTGTCACGCCAGGTGACGTCGATCGAGATCAACGGCTCGTTCTACGCGCTGCAACGCCCCACGAGCTATCAGAAGTGGCGCGACGAGACGCCCGAGGACTTCGTGTTCTCGGTCAAGGGCCCTCGGTTCATCACCCACATGAAGCGACTGAAGGACGCCGACGTCACCCTGGCCAACTTCTTCGCCTCCGGCGTCCTGGCCATGGGCGCGAAGCTGGGGCCGGTGCTGTGGCAGCTGCCGGAGAACTTCAAGTACGAGCCCCCGGTGCTGCGGGACTTCTTTCAGGCACTCCCCCGGACCACCACGGCCGCCGCGGCCGTCGCCCGCGGGCACGACGCCCGGCTGGACGGCCGCGCCTGGACGGAGACGGACGCGGATCGGCCGGTGCGGTACGCGCTGGAGGTGCGGAACCCGGCGTTCAAGCAGGCTGAGTTCGTGGAGCTGGCGCGGGAGTTCGGGGTGGCGGTGGTCATCGCGGACACGGCGGGAAAGTGGCCGAGGTTCGACGACGTGACGGCGGACTTCGTGTACGTGCGGCTGCACGGCGATGAGGAGCTGTACAGCAGCGGCTACACGGCGGAGGCCCTGGACGCGTGGGCGGCGAAGGTCCGGAAGTGGCGTGAGCGCGGTGACGTCTATGTGTACTTCGACAATGACGTGAAGGCCCACGCCCCTCGGGACGCCAAGGCGCTTATCGAGCGGCTGTGATCAGCTCGGACCAGGCCGATGGGGGCAGCACGAGGATGCCCCCGTCCGGGTTCTTGGAGTCGCGCACACGGACCTCAGCGGCGTAGTCGACCTCGACGCACGTGTCGTATTTGCAGTAACTCGATGTCCGCCACTCTCCGTACATCCTGTTTCATCCCCGCTCGTGATCAGCCAGAATTCGCTCCAGGAATCCAACCGATTCGGTGGAATCCAGAGCGATCCTGCGCAGACTCTCGACCACCGCCTGATAGCCCTCGATGTCCTCAGCCTCATCGAGAAAGCCACTCATCTGGCTGCCTTCCACGAACACCAACGGCGGAGCCTCGCGGAAGTCGAACAGGGAGAAGTACCCCGACTGGTCGTAGCTTCCACGCCGAAATGGGATGGCTCGAATGAAGATGTTGGGCCGCTTGGCCATGTCGATCAGCCAGCGAACTTGTTCCGCCATCGCGTCCACGCCGCCGAACGGTCGCCGCAGCGTGCCCTCATCGATGAACGCGGTATAGCGCGGTGAAGCGAGCTTGTGCAGGACCGACTGTCGCCGCAGTCGCTCATCGAGGCGCCGCTCAAGGTCCGGACGCGCGCTGGGGAATGCGCCGAGCACTGCCCGGGCGTAGTCAGCTGTCTGCAACAGGCCAGGAATAGGCCCGAGGGTGTAGTTCACGATGGCACTGGCCTGTGACTCGAAGTGGACCAGTTCCCTCATCGGCGACCCGTGCACTCGGTTCACGTGCCACCAGCCGACGGCCCGGACATCCTCGACCAGTTCCATGATCCGCTTGCGTTCCGGCCCTACGACGCCATAGATCGCGAGTAGCGCCGAGACCTCTTCCGGTTTCGGCATTCGCCTGCCGGTCTCGATCCGGTTCAGGGTCGTCGCCGATACCGAAAGCCGGGCAGCGGCCGTGCGGGTGGTCAGTCCGGTCGGCTTGCGCTTGTCGGTCAATTCCTTGGCCAGCGCCCGTGCCCGCGCTGATCGGTGTTCGCTCATATGACCATGAGATCAGGCTTTCCCGGATCCCGGCATCGCTCGATCGGTCGCGCTGTTTCTCGTTGAGAGACAACGTCAGAAATGCACCGATGGCAGCGCGGCGTCAAACCGCGACAACGTCCACAACTCGTTCCAGCCCATGGAAGTCCGCGATATTCCTCGTCAACAGCGGCAGCCCATGCGCCGCAGCCGTCGCCGCGATCTGCAGATCCATCCGACGCGGGCGCGGATTTCTCCCTGACCGACGAACGAGCGCGGCCATGGTGCCGTAGAGCTTCGCAGCGGGCAGGTCGAAAGCGAGCACATCGAATTGATCGAGGGTGGCGTAGTAGCGGTCGGCGCGAACAGCGCGCTCGATGGGATCGTCCACATCGAGGCCGTAGGCCAGTTCACCTATGGTCACCGCACTTACGAAGCCTGTCGCCGACGCACGATCACCGAGGTCCAGCCGATCGAGGTCAATGATCACCGACGTGTCGAGCAGAAGGTCGATCACTTCGACAACCCATCATCGACTGGGTCATCGATGCCGAACACCTCGTCATCGGCCTCGCGTTCGCGGTACCACCGCTCAGCGTCCATCGGCGGCAATCGGCGGAACGCGACCTGCACCTCACCAAGGGTTCGCCGCTTCGGGGCCGCGCCTGCTTGATGCGGCACAAGGTCCGCGATCGGCTTCCCGTTCCGAGTGACCGTGAAGCGCTCCCCGGACTCGACCCTGCGCATGATCTCCGCGTTGTCGTTGCGGAGCTCCCGCTGGCCGATGACTTGACTCATGCCGACCAGCGTAGCGCCTAACGAGCCCAATGCGCTACAGATGTGCTACCGAAGGCAGGTGCACGGTCACGCTCAGCCCGCCGCCCGGCACCGGTTCCGCGCTCACCTGTCCCCCATGCGCCCGCGCGACCGCCCGCACGATCGACAGGCCCAGCCCGGTCCCCGTGTGCGCGGTCCGATCCACCCCGCCACGGCGGAACGGCTCGAACAGCTCCGCCACCCGATGTGGGTCCACCGCCTGCCCCGACGACGACACCGTCAGCGCCGTCCACTGTGGACCCCGGTTCGTCCGCACGTCGATCCACCCGCCATCGATGTTGTGCCTGACCGCGTTCTCCAGCAGGTTTCCCGCGACCCGTTCCAGCAGCGCCGAGTCGCCGATGACCGTGGGGTTTCCATCGTGGAAGGTCGCCGTGATCCCCCGACGCTCGGCCTCCGTGCGAGCCGACCGCCACGCGCCCGCGATGACGACGGCCAGGTCGACCGGCCCCGTCGCACCGACGCCCAGGCCGTCCGTGCGAGCCAGCACAAGCAGTGCCTCGACCAACTCGCCCGCGCGCAAGGTGGCCGCGCGGACCACCTCGGCCATGCGGCGGAGTTCGGCTTCGTCGGCGTCGGGGTCGGCCAGGGTCACGTCGAGTTCGGTGCGGATGACCGCGAGGGGCGTCCGCAGTTCATGGCTCGCGTTGGCGACGAACTGCCGCTGCGTGGAGAACGCGGCCTGCAGCCGGTCGAGCATGGCGTCGAAGGTGTCGGCGAGTTCGGCGACCTCGTCCCGCGCGCCGCGATGGCCGATGCGTTCGCCGAGGGACTCGACCGACAGCCGGTGGGCGGTAGCGGTGACGTCGCGCAGGGGCTTGAGCACGCGGCCGGTGATCAGCCACGCCAATAGCGCTGTCGCGGCCACAACACACACGAACGCGACCGACCCCGCCAGCAGAACCCGGTCACGGGCGTTGTCGGCGAGAACCTCGGCCAGTTGCTCGGCCCTTACCCGCACACCGTCAACGACAACAGTCGTGCCCTCGGGCAGCGACGGCACCGACGCGACCACGCCGCCCGCGAGCAGCCAGCCCAGCCACAGCAGCAGCACACTCACCACCGCCACCAGGCCGGTCGTGAGCAGGGTGACCCTGGCCCGCAGCCCCGGCCCGCGACGGCGTCCGGTCACCGAACGGCGGACGACGGCACGCGGTAGCCGGAGCCGACGACCGTGTCGATCACCCCGGGCTCACCGAGCTTCTTGCGCAGAGTCATGACCGTGACCCGGACCGTCGTGGTGAACGGGTCGGCGTTCTCGTCCCAGACCCGCTCCAACAGCTCCTCACTGCTGACCACGGACCCGCGCGCCGACAGCAGGACCTCCAGGACGCCGAACTCCTTGCGCGTCAGGTCGATCTGCTGCCCCGCCCGCGACACCGTCCGCCGCGCCGGGTCCAGCTCGACATCGCCCGCGACCAGCACCGGCGGCGTCACCGGCGTCGCCCGGCGGGCCAGCGCCCGGACCCGCGCGACCAGCTCGGGAAACGCGAACGGCTTCGCCAGGTAGTCATCGGCGCCGATCGACAGGCCCTCGACCCGGTCGGCGACGGCGTCGCTGGCCGTCAGCATCAGCACCCTGGTCAGCGCGCCCGACGCGACGATCTCCCGGCACAGCTCGTCGCCGTGCATGCCGGGCAGGTCCCGGTCGAGGACCACCACGTCATACCGCGTCACCGACGCCTTCTCATGCCCATCGTCCCCGTCATAGGCGACGTCGACCGCCATACCTTCCCGTCGCAGCCCACGCGCAACGGCGTCGGCCAACGGGGCCTCGTCTTCCACGATCAGGATCCGCACCCCTACAACGGTGCCACACCCCCGCCGACAAGGTCGGACAGGTCCTGGCCAGGCGCGGAAATGCGCTCGCGGGCCTCACCGGGCAGCGCTTAGCCTCGGGTGTCGTGACGAACGTGATCAAGCTGCACGCCGACGAGGTCGACATCGACGGTGGGCTGGTCCGACGCCTGCTCAGCGCCCAGTTCCCGCAGTGGGCTGACCTGCCGCTGACCCTTTTGTCCAGCCAGGCCGGGACCTCCAACGTCCTCTACCGCCTCGGCGATGACCTGGTCGTCCGTCTGCCCCGCAACGAGGGCGCGGCCGACGGGCTGGCGCGCGACCAGCTCTGGCTGTCACGGCTCGCGCCGTATCTGCCGCTGGCGGTGCCCGAGGTCGTCGGAGTCGGCGTCCCAGGCGAGGGCTTCCCGCTGGCCTGGTCGGTGTGCCGCTGGCTCGGCGGCGACGACATCCTCACCACCCCCACGTTCGACGAGCCCCACGCCGCCGTCGAGTTGGGGCGCTTCGTCGCCGCGCTGCGCGGGGTCGGGTTCGACGGGCCGCCCGGGTTCCGGGGCGGGGCCCTGCACACGCGTGACGAACTGGTCCGCGCGGCGATCGACGCCTTGGACGTGCCGGGCGCGGCGGAGATGTGGGACGAAGCCCTGGCACTGCCGCAGTGGACCGGCGAGCCGGTGTGGGTGCACAGCGACCTGCTGCCCGGCAACCTGCTGGCCCGCGACGGCAGGCTCATCGCCGTCATCGACTTCGGCGGCGTCGGCGTCGGTGACCCGGCGTGCGACGTGATGGCGGCGTGGACAGTCCTGTCCGCCGAGACCCGCCCGCTGTTCCGTGCGCAGATCGACGTCGACGACGCGACTTGGGCGCGGGGGCGCGGGTGGGCGCTCAGCTTCGGGCTCAGCGCCGCGCACTACTACGGCGTGCGGAGTCCACTGTTCGGCGACCTCGGCAAGCGGGTGACCGCTGAGGTCCTCGCCGACCGCTAGGACAGGATCGCCTGGTGCTCGAACGCCTCCGCCCCGACCACGCGCCCGCGCTGCTCGCCTTCGAGACCGCGAACCGCGCCTACTTCGCCGCGTCCATTCCGGACCGGGGCGACGCCTACTTCGCCGACTTCGACCAGCGTCACCGCGCGCTGCTCGCCGAGCAGGCCGAGGGCGGGTGCCATTTCCATGTCCTGGTGGAGGACGGCGAAGTGGTCGGCCGAGTGAACCTGGTCGACGTCGCCGACAGCTCGGCGGAACTTGGATTCCGCATCGCCGAGAAGGCCGCGGGACGGGGCCTCGCCACCCGCGCGGTCGCGGAGGTGTGCGCCATGGCCGTCGACTACGGACTGACCTCGCTGCGGGCGCGCGCGACCGTGGACAACGCGGGTTCGCGAGCCGTGTTGGCTCGATCAGAGTTCGTCGTCATCGGGGAGACCGAACTGAACGGCCGCCCAGGGCTGCGCTACGTGCGGTCCCTGGGCGGCCGGTAAGGCTTACGGCAGGACCCTGCCGGACTCCTCGGACGACGCCGACTCGGTGTCGCTGCCGAGCAGGTCCGATGCCCAGCCGGTGACCCGACGGGCCACGTCCTGGGCGGTCAGGCCGAGACGGACCAAGACCTCGTCGCGCGAGCCGTGGGCGTGGAACTCGTTCGGGATGCCCAGGTCGCGCAGCGGGACGTCGACGTCGCTGTCGCGCAGCAGCGCGGCGAGGGACCAGCCGAAGCCGCCGTGCCTGCCGCTGTCCTCGACCGTCACCACGAGCCGGTGTCCGGCGGCCAGTTCGACCAGCTCACGCGGCACGGGGGCGACCCAGCGCGGGTCGACCACCGTCACCCCGATGCCCTGGTCGGCCAGCCGCTCGGCGGCGGCCAGACCCAGTTCGGCGAACGAGCCGACCGTCACCAGCAGCACGTCGGACGTGTCGCCGCGACGCAGGACGTCGACCGGGCCGATGCGCTCGACGGCCACGATGTCGTCGCCGACGGTGGCCTTCGGGAACCGCAGGACCGACGGGCCGTCATCGATCGCGACGGCCTCCCGCAGCTCCTCGCGCAGCGTGGCCGCGTCGCGGGGCGCCGCGATGTGGATGCCGGGGATGACACCGAGGATCGACAGGTCCCACATGCCGTGGTGGCTGGCGCCGTCGGGGCCGGTGATGCCCGCGCGGTCGAGCACGACCGTGACCGGCTGCTTGTGCAGCGCGACGTCCATCAGCAGCTGGTCGAACGCGCGGTTGAGGAACGTCGAGTAGATCGCGACCACCGGGTGCAGACCGGCCATGGCCATGCCCGCGGCCGAGGTGATCGCGTGCTGCTCGGCGATGCCCACGTCGAAGCACCGCTCGGGGAACTTGTCGGCGAACGGGGCCAGCCCGGTCGCGCGGAGCATGGCCGCCGTGATCGCCACGACGTCCTCCCGCTCGGCGCCGATCTTGGCCAGCTCGTCGGCGAACACGCTCGTCCAGACGGTGCCCTTGGACTTGCGCGGCTTGCCGGTGACCGGGTCGATCGGGTCGGTCTGGTGCATCTGGTCGAGCTCGTCGTTCTCGGCCAGCGGGTAGCCATTGCCCTTGCGGGTGACGGCGTGCACGATCACCGGCCCGCCGAAGTCCTTCGCCCGGCGCAGCGCGGCCTCCAGCGACTCGAAGTCGTGGCCGTCGACCGGGCCGAGGTACTTCATGCCCAGGTCCTCGAACATCGCCTGGGGCGCCAGCGCGTCCTTGATCCCGCGCTTGGCGGCGTGCAAAGCGGCGTAGAGGGGCTTGCCGACGACCGGTGTCCCCTGCAGCATCCGCTTGCCGCCTTCGAGCGCGCGCTCATAGCCAGGACGCAGTCGGAGCGCGGCCAGGTGGTCGGCCACGCCGCCGATGGTCGGCGAGTAGCTGCGGCCGTTGTCATTGACCACGATCACGACAGAGCGGTCCGTACCGGCGGCGATGTTGTTCAGCGCCTCCCAGCACATGCCGCCGGTCAGCGCGCCGTCGCCGACCACGACCACGACGCTGCGCTTGTCACCGCCGAGCTCATAGGCCTTGGCCAGGCCATCGGCGTAAGACAGAGCCGTCGAGGCGTGGCTGTTCTCGACGTGGTCGTGGTCGCTCTCGTCGCGGCACGGGTAGCCCGAGATGCCGCCCTGCTGGCGCAGGTCGTCGAAGCCATCGCGGCGGCCGGTCAGGATTTTGTGTACGTAAGCCTGGTGGCCCACGTCGAAGATGATCGCCTCGCGAGGGGAGTCGAACACCCTGTGCAACGCGATCGTGAGCTCGACCACCCCCAGATTGGGGCCCAGGTGGCCACCCGTCCGGGTGACCTTGTCCACGAGGAAGGAGCGGATCTCGGCGGAGAGCCGATCCAGTTCCTCCGGCGTGAACCGCATCAGATCAGCCGGTTCGTGCACGGAATCGAGCAGCGTCACCGCGTCGTCACCTCGTCATCGTCGGCTGTTCCCGCTCGATCCAGTCTACGAGTGGGGCTTCGATGATCGCCCGAGGTGTCCGACACAGCCCGACATCATCACCGATCGTGCACATCATCTCCCCCACAGCGGTACTGTCTGTTCCGCAGTGAGGGGGATGTGTGCTTACGGGGGAACGATGACAGAACCGGTGATGAGCCCGGTCGAGCAGGACAGGCTCACCAAGGATGTCGGCCGCGCGATGGTCCGGGTGGCCGGACAGCACTGGCAGAAAATCGAAGCGTCGTACCGGTCGGCGGGCCGTCATGTCGAGGCCGACGTGACCGTTCTCGCCGCCGACGGCCAGGAACACGTGATCCGGCCGCCCGGGGAGGTCGTGTCCGGCTTCGCCAGGCTGCGCGGCGGGATGTACCGGCCGGGCCGGGGGACGTGGATCTCGGCGCGGTACTCGATCGAGCCGTCGGGGACCTTCGAGGTCGAGTTCGAGCCGGACATCGAGCCGCAGTGGCGGCGGGTGCCGCCGCCGATCGGGTTCATGGACGAGCTGCGGTTCTTCCCGCGGTCCGAGGAGCACATCCCGGACTGGCTGCGCGCCCGCGCGGGCATGCCGCCCGCGGTGTCGGCCGAGACCCAGGCCGCCCACACGCCGCCTGGCGGTCTGCCCGCCCAGCCGCAGCAGCCCCCCACACCGCCTCAGCCCAATGGCGCGCCGCGGCACAGCGCCGTACCGACGCCGCCGGGTGCCGTACCGCCCTTCGGCGGGCAGCCCGCGCCGCACCCAGGCCAGGGTGGCTTCACACCCCCGCCCGGATCTCCGCCCCCGTTCCCCGGCCAAGGGCAGCGCCCGCCCTACCAAGGACCACACTGACGGCTGG
>DATLIA010000240.1:0-39524 GCA_035540215.1 Actinokineospora sp.
CTCGAACTGCAGGGCCTCGGCGGCGTCTACGACGACATCTTCCTGCCGATGCACGGCGCCCACCAGGCGGCCAACGCCGCACTGGCCCTCGCCGCCGTCGAGGCGTTCTTCGGCGCGGGCACCGAACGCCAACTCGACGTCGACGCCGTCCGCGAAGCCTTCGCGACACTGCAGATCCCGGGCAGGCTCGAACGCGTCCGCGTCTCCCCGAGCGTCTTCGTCGACGCCGCCCACAACCCCCACGGCGCTGCTGCTCTGGCCGCCGCCCTCGACGACGAGTTCGGCTTCCGCAAGCTTGTCGGCGTCGTCGGCGTGATGGGGGACAAGGACGTCGCCGGGATCCTGACGGCACTGGAGCCGGTCTTCGCGGAACTGGTCGTCACGGCCAACTCGTCCCCGCGCGCGATGTCCCCCGACCTGCTCGGCGAGGCCGCGATCGAGGTCTTCGGCCCCGACCGCGTCCACGTCGAACAGCGCCTGGACGACGCGATCAACACGGCGATCACGCTGGCCGAAGAGGTCGACGACCCCCGCGAGCCCATGGCGGGCGGCGGCGTGGTCGTCACCGGTTCGGTCGTCACCGCGGGCGAGACCCGCGCCCTGTTCGGCAAGGAGCCCGCGTGAGCGCGCCCGACCCGATGAAGGGCTTCCGCGGCGTGATGTCCGCGGTGCTGATCCTTGAAGCCATCGTCGTCATGCTGGCCCTGCTCGTCGTCGCCAAGTCGGATGGCGTGGCGGGCTGGCAGGGGTGGATCGTCGGGTTGCTCGCACTGCTGATGATCCTGGCGTGCGGGGTCGTCGGTCGGCCCTGGGGAATCTGGGTGGCTCTGGGCCTCCAAGGCGCGATGATCTTGTGCTTCTTCATCGTGCCAGCACTGGGCGCTGTCGGCGTGCTGTTCGGCCTGGCCTGGGCCTGGATGCTGTGGGCCAGGAACGACGTGGCGAAGCGGATGGCTGAGGGGCGGATCCCTCAACCGGGCGAATAACCTGGCGCGGAACGACGCGACCTTCACCACTGGCCAACTGCACCGCGTCCTTGGGCGTCACTCGGAAGAGGGCATTCGAAAGGCGTTGCGCAGGCTGGTCAAACAAGGCGTGGTGATCTCGGACCGGGTCGGCAACGCGTTCGCCTATCGGCTCAACCGTGATCATCTCGCCGCCGAGCACATCGTCGGGCTCGCCCGGCTCTCGGAGACGTTGTTCTCCCGACTTGAGAAACGTTTGGCGGAATGGGAGATCCCACCCCACTACGCCGCGATCTTCGGCTCCGCGGCGCGCGGCTCGATGACGGCGGACAGCGACGTGGACCTTCTCCTCGTCCGGCCCAGCGGCGGCGATGAAGGCATGTGGGACGTGCAGGTAGGCGCTTTGGTTGCCGAGATGACGAGATGGCTTGGCAACGACGTGCGGCCGCTGGAGTTCACGGTCGACGAGGTCGACTCCCGGGGTCGGGATGAGCCGGTCCTGCGAGCGGTCGTTGACGAAGGGGTGACAGTGGCAGGCAGCCACTCGTGGCTGGTCGGGCGATTGCGGAAGGAGATTCGCTGAAATGCGCACTCAGAAGTGCGATGCCGGAATCCAGCGCGGCAGGTTGCACAAAGCGCGACAGTTCCTTGAAGCCGCGGGGCTCATCCACGACTTGGCGGACGGGCACGAGGATGTCGCCGACGCGTATGTGACCCTTTGTGTCCACGCGGGGATAGCGGCCTCGGATGTGATCTGCTGCGTCCGCCTCGGGTCGCACGCGCAAGGTGAGAACCATGGTGACGGTGTGGGTCTGCTCGCCAAGGCCGATCAGGTCGCGGCCAAGCACCTGGCCACTCTGCTCAAGCTGAAGACCAAGTCGGGCTACAGCCACACCATGGCCGCCGCGGAGGAGTTCAAGCGCGCAGGCCGGGCAGCCGAGATCCTGGTCGAACACGCCCACAGGGTCGGTGTCGCGCGCGGTTGAGGAGCACCGGTACTACGGTGTGCTCATGGGGAACGTGATCCTGTTCATTTCGGTGTCCCTCGACGGCTACTTCGAGGGCCCTGACCACGACATCTCCTGGAGCAAGGTCGACGCGGAACTGCACCAGGACTTCAACGACGTCCTGCGCGGCATGGCGGGCCTGCTGACGGGCCGCGTCACCCATGAGCTGATGGCCGAGGTCTGGCCGACCATGGATGAGGATTCGGCCGACACACCCGAGGAGGCCGAGTTCGCCGGGATCTGGCGGGACCTGCCGAAGATCGTGTACTCCCGGACACAGTCGCAAGTGGACTGGAGCACGGCGGTCCGCCAGGAGATCGACGTCGACGAGATCGCGGCGCTTGAGGGCGACTGGGTCGTGGGCGGGCCGGACCTGGCGGCCGGGTTCAGCAAGCTGGGGTTGATCGACGAGTACTGGATCCATGTCCATCCGGTGCTGATCGGCCAAGGCAAGCCGTTGTTCCCGTCGTCGGAGGCGATGGTGGACCTCCAACTTGTGGAGACACGGGCCTTCGGCAACGGGGTCGTCCGGCTCCGCTACAAGCGATCAGCGCCCAAGGCTCGCTAGCCGGCGAGGGGACCAGCCTGCGGCCGGAAAGGCCAAGACTGGCCCTGCAGGCTTCTTTGAGTCGCGGATGCGGATGAGGGCGGTGTAGGCCACTTCGACGCATGCCCCTTGGGCGTCACTTCGGCTGGACTTCCGCCACTCTCCGTGCATCCCGTTTCATCCCCGTTCGAGATCGGCCACCAATCTCGCCATGAAGTCAACCGAATCGGCGTACCCCAGCGCGATCCGCATCAGCCACTCGCCGTTTCAGCGTAGTGATCGGTGTCCTACTCGCCGCTGGATCTCGCCGGCGTCGAACTTCCCGGTGCCGCAAAGTTGATCAAAGCGGTGAGGAGGGCGGTTCGCCTGCCGATTCCCCACCAGCCACGAGGCGCGTCGCCGGTCACGAGTCGCATGATCCGATCGCGTTCCTCGCCCTTGATCCCGTAGATCACCATCAGTGCCGAGACCTCGGCTACCGTGGCGATCCGCCTGCCGGTTTCCGACCTATTCAGGCTTGTTGGGGACGTTCCTAGATGTTCGGCTGCGTCGGTGGTGTTCATCCCCGTCCGTTCGCGCGCCATCTTCAGTTCAACGGCCAAGGCGCGTGATCGCGCGGGCACTCGGTTGCTCATGTCCCCATGAGATCAAAATCCGGCCGCCCGCCGCGTCACACGAACAGCTGAGCCATTTCCCCTGCTTAAATGCCCCAGCCACCTCCCAGCCCACCCCCGTTGACCATCACCGCATAGACACGCCTCATGACCAACGACCTCAACCGCCGCACCCTCCTGCGCGCCGGTGGCATCGCCGCCGTGGGCGCGGTCGCCGCGCCCGGGATCGCGTCCGCCGCGCCCAAGGACCGTCCTCTTCTGACTCACGGTGTCCAGACCGGTGACGTGACCGCCGACGGCGCCATCGTGTGGACGCGGGCCGACCGGCCCTCCCGGATGATCGTCGAGATCTCCCGCGACGAGTCCTTCAAGCACGTCCGCACTCTCCGCGGCCCGCACCTCACCCCCGACACCGACGGCACCGGCCGCCTGCGTCTCACCGGGCTCCCGTCCGGGCACGAGATCCACTACCGCGTGCGCGCCGAGGGCGAGCGGGCCACGAGCGAGCCGCTGACCGGTTCCTTCCGCACCGCCCCGCAGGGCCGTCAGGATGTCCGTTTCACCTGGTCCGGTGACGTCGCCGGGCAGGGCTGGGGCATCAACCCCGACATCGGCGGCATGACCGCGTTCGCCGCGATGGCCGCATGCAAGCCGGACTTCTTCATCAACAGCGGTGACACGGTCTACGCCGACGGCCCGCTCAAGGAGTCCGTCACCCTCCCCGACGGCCGGATCTGGCGCAACGTCGTCACCCCCGAGAAGCTCAAGGTCGCCGAGACCCTCGCCGAGTACCGCGGCCAGTTCGCCTACAACCTCCTCGACGACAACTACAAGGCCTTCGCTGCCCGCACCCCGGCAGTCGTCCAGTGGGATGACCACGAGGTGGTCAACAACTGGTACCCCGGCGAGATCCTCGACCTCGCCCAGTACACCGAGAAGCGCGTCGACGTGCTCGCCGCGCGCGCGTTCCAGGCGTTCCACGAGTGGCAGCCGATCGACAAGAAGCGCGCCGAGGACGGGCGCGTCTACCGCGGTTTCCGCTACGGCAAGCACGTCGAGGTGTTCGTCCTCGACATGCGGACCTACAAGGACGCCAACAACTCCCCGCGCGACGGTGTCGGGCATGTCCTCGGCGACCGGCAGGCGCGGTGGCTGGTCAACGGGCTGGCCAACAGCAAGGCGACGTGGAAGATCGTGGCCGCCGACCTGCCCATCGGCCTGATCGTCCCCGACGGCAAGGACATCGAGGGTGTCGCGAACGGACTGCCCGGCGGCCCCGGCGCCCGCGAGCGCGAGATCGCGTGGGTCCTGCGCACGCTCGCCCGCAAGCACGTGCGCAACGTCGTCTGGCTGACCGCCGACGTCCACTACACCGCCGCCCACCACTACTCACCCGACCGGGCCGCTGTCGGCGACTTCGACCCGTTCTGGGAGTTCGTGTCCGGTCCGCTCAACGCGGGCGCGTTCGGCCCCAACACCCTGGACCCGACCTTCGGGCCCGAGGCCGTCTTCGTGCACGCGCCGCCGGTGGCGAACACCACTCCGCTGGACGGGTTCCAGCACTTCGGCGACGTCCAGGTCGACGGGGACAGCGGCGAGCTGACCGTCCACCTGCGTGACGGCAAGGGCGCGTCCCTCTGGTCCAAGACGCTCACCCCGTAGGGGAATGGATCGGGCTACCTTCCGGTTGTCGGCAGTGACCACGACCGGAAGGCAGCCCGATGTCCCGCAAGTTCCTCTTCCTTCTCGCGAGCACCCGACGCGACGGGAACACCGAGCATCTGGCACGTCAGGCCGCAAGGGGACTGCCCGAGGACACCCAGGTCCAGTGGCTGTCCTTCCTGGACCACCCGCTGCCGCCCTTCGAGGACATCCGCCACAACGGCGACGGCGTCTATCCCGCGCCCGAGGGTGACGCGCGGCTGCTCTTCGACGCGACCGTCGACGCCACCGACATCGTGATCGCGTCCCCGCTCTACTGGTACACCGTCTCCACCAGCACCAAGCTCTACCTCGACCACTGGTCGGGCTGGCTGCGCGTGCCCGGCGCCGACTTCCGCGCGCGGATGGCGGGCAAGACCCTGTGGTCGGTCACCGCGCACAGCTCGAACATCTCCAACGCCGACGGCCTGGTCACGACCATGCGCCTGAGCGCCGACTACATGGATATGGCCTGGGGCGGCGCCCTGCTCGGCTACGGCAACCGGCCAGGTGACGTGCTGACCGACACGGCCGCGCTGGCCGACGCGAGCGAGTTCTTCGTCCCGGCGAAGGCCGCCGGGCGGGCCTGAGCCCACCCGGCGACACCCGTCACACCCGGGACTTGGCTGTCCGCAGGCCGTCGACCAGCACGAACGCGACCAGCGTGACGCCGAAGACCGGCAGCGCCCAGCCGATCGCGCCCACCACCACGATGGCGACGACAAGCACCGGGACCGACACCTGACGCCACGCGGGCTCGGGCGCGGCCGCGAGTCCGCCGGTCGTCGGCCGCCTGCGCCACCACATCCGGTAACCCAGCACGAGCAGCGCGAGCGCACCGACCGCCAGCAGCGCCATCGCGAGCTGGTTGGCGAACCCGAACAGGGTGCCACTGTGGATCTGGACGCCCAGCGTCGTCAGCTTCGCCAGCAGCGGGAAGTCGTCCCAGCCCTGTCGGGCGGTGACTTCGGCGGTGTACGGGTCGACGGCGATCGTGGTCTTGCGGATCGGCAGCCCCTCGGCCGTCTCGGCGATCTTGAGCGGCTTCGTGTCGGCGGTCGGGACCGTGATCGTCACCTGGTCGGACAGCCCTTCGGCCCTGGCCACGGACAGCGCCCGGTCAAGGCTGATCGCCGCACCGCTCGCCTGCACAGCGGGTGCGGTCAGGCTCGGCGACTTCGCGTCGAGGGCGGCGATGGCCGAGTCGAACCGGCCGCCCGCGTAGTTCGACCAGGTCAGGCCGGTGACGCTGACGCCGAGCAGCCCGACGGCCAGCCACAGGCCCAGCGCGCCGTGCCGCGAGCGCGTGCGGGCCCTCGGTGAACCGGTGTTCGCGGGCAGCAGCAGCGCCCGCGCGGTCCGCTTGCGCCGCCTGCCGATCCATAGGACTAGGCCGCCGAGCACCACGAACGGCAGCCAACTCGCGACGAACTCCGAGTACAGCCTGCCGGTGTCGCCTAGGTGTAGCGACCCGTGTAGTTCCCGCAGCCAAACCTGCGCCGGCGGGCGGTTGTTTACCGTTACCAGGTCGCCATTCACCTTTCCGGTGTACGGGTCGACGTAGACGGTCAGCGTCTCGGTGGAGAAGTGGTCCGCGCCGTGCGCCAGACCCGGCGCGTCCAGCACGACCTGGGTGGTCCGCTCCGGGTCGCTCGGCACGATCACCGACTTGACCTTGCCGCCGGGGTGGCTCGCCAGGGCGGCGCTGACCTGGTCGTCAAGTGGCCGAACCGGCCCGCCCGCCGATTCAACATAGAGCTTGTCGGAGTAGAGAAGGTCGTTGAGCTGGGGTGTGAACGCATAGATCAAACCGGTAAGGGCTAGCACCGCGAGGAACGGCGCGATCATCAGCCCGGCCATGAAGTGGACCCGGCGGGCCAGTGCCCACAGTGGACTCTTCGGGCGGGCCTGGGTGGTCTCGGGTTTCGCGGTCGTGATCTCGGGATCGATTGTGGTCATGGCAGAACTCCGCTGTCTGAAAGGGGATTGGGCGCGCGGCAACGGCACCGTGGTGCGGCGCACGCGGTGGGGGAGAGGTCAGACAGCGGGGACGGGCGGTCCGCGCAACACCACTGCGTGTCGCAGCGAGGTGACGCGGGCCAGTACGGCGGCCTCGGCGAACGCGGGCCGCGCGGACGGCCGGACCGGGGGCTCGACGCCGACGGCGCACAGCGTCCGGAGGAGCCGCCGAAGTCCGGCGAAGACCCGGCGCTCGCCGCGGCGGATCCACCAAGCCAGCAGGAGAGTGGCCGTGGCGTGCGCGAGCAGCATCGCGGGCGCGGGGGTGGGGTCGGCCGACGAGACGTGTCCCGCGTGCGCGGCGCCCGCCATCAGGGTCAGGGTCACGTGGGTGCTCAGCTGCCCACCCGCCAGCAGCGCGGCGATCGCGGGGAACCGCTGTTCGCGGACCGTCATCAGCCAGCTCGGCAGGAGCAGCAGCGCCGCGGCGGTGGTGATGCCGGGGCCGGACCAGGTGCCGCCCGCGAGCACGTGCCCGACGGCGCCCGCGACCAAGGCGGTGACGAGGGTGATCGCCGTGCGCTTGCCGCGCGCCGGGACCCGCCCCCTACCAGCCACGACCCATTCCCCTCACCTTGTTCCGGTGAGCGTATCCGGTCGGTATGTCCGATCCAGGTGTGCGAGGACTTGTTCACCGGACGTCAACACCCCGGCGGGCGTCAAGCCCGGTAGGGGGTCGCCTCCCTGGGACAGACATCTGGTGAACTCTTCGAAGGGGTCTGGATCGGCCGCTGAGCGGCTCGTAAGAACGACTGCATGACCCGACTGCAACGACGGACCTTCCTCATCGGTGGTCTCGCAAGCGCCGGCGCCACGATGCTCAGCGCCAGCACCGCCTCCGCTGCCGCCTACCCCTTCACCCTGGGTGTCGCCTCCGGCGAGCCCGCGGCCGACGGCTTCGTGATCTGGACCCGTCTCGCCCCGAGCCCGCTCAACGCCGACGGCCTGGGCGGCATGTCCAGCGCCAACGTCAGCGTGGAGTGGCAGATCTCCACCGACCAGTACTTCACCACCCTGGCCGCCTCGGGCACCTACACCGCGACGCAGTCGTGGGCGCACAGCGTCCACGTCGAGGTCACCGGCCTGCAGGCGGGCCGCGACTACTGGTACCGCTTCCGCGCCATGGGCCACATCTCCCAGGTCGGCCACGCCAAGACCGCGCCCGCGGTGGGCACCGGCAGCTCGCTGAAGCTGCTGTTCGCGTCCTGCTCGCACTACGAGGCGGGCTACTTCACCGCCTACCGCAGGATGGCCGAGGAGAGCCCGGACTTGATCCTGCACTTGGGCGACTACATCTACGAGGGCGGCGCGGGCTCCGGCGTGCGCACCCACCAGCCCTCCGGCGAGATCAGCAGCCTCGCGAACTACCGCGTCCGCCACGCGCTCTACAAGCGCGACGTCGACCTCCAGGCCGCGCACGCTGCCGCGCCGTGGGTGGTGGTGTGGGACGACCACGAGGTCGAGAACAACTACGCCAACCTGATCCGCAACGACTCGTCCCCGGCCGGTGACTTCACCGCGCGCCGGGCCGCGGCCTACAAGGCCTACTACGAGCACATGCCGCTGCGGTCCCCGCAGATCCCGGTCGCGCAGAACCTGCAGCTCTACCGCCGCCTGCGCTGGGGCAGCCTGGCCACGCTGCACATGCTCGACACCCGCCAGTACCGCGACGACCAGGCCTGCGGCGACGGCACCAAGCTCTGCCCGGCCGCCGACGACCCGGCCCGCACGCTGACCGGCGCGGCCCAGGAGTCGTGGCTGCTCAACGGGATGGCGCAGAAGCTCGGCACGTGGGACCTGATCGGCCAGCAGGTGTTCTTCGCCCAGAAGCTCGCCGCGGCCGACGGCTCCAAGAGCATGGACAGCTGGGACGGCTACACCGCCAACCGCGGCCGTATCCAGGACGGCTGGGACGCGCAGGGCCTCAAGAACACCGTCGTACTCACCGGCGACGTGCACCGGTCGTGGGCCAGCAACATCATGCAGAACTACTCGACGCAGAACCGGATCATCGGCACTGAGCTGGTCACCACGTCGATCACCTCCGGCGGCGACGGCAGTGCGACCGAGACGGGCCTGTCGAGCCTCAACCCGCACGTGAAGTTCTACAAGAACCAGCGCGGCTATGTCCGCACCGTCGCCACGCCGACCGAGATGACCGTGGACTTCCGCGTCCTGGACAAGGTGACCGTGCGCGACTACCCGATCAAGACCGCCCAGAGCTACGTCATCCAGGCGGGCAACCCCGGCCTGCAGACCCCGTGAACGGACTGACCATGCGCAAACTGATGACCACGGCCGCTCTTGTGGCCGCGGGTTCCGTCGCGTTCGCGGGCACCGCGTTCGCGGACGGCACCATGACGTGGACGACCGCCAACACCACCGCCACCGGCGACCAGGACAACTCAGCCGTGGCCTCCGTCCGCACCGGCTACTCCGCCGTGGTGTGGGAGGACGACCGCGACACCACCAACCCGGCCGACAACCTGCACTCCGACATCTGGCTGCGGCTCTACCAGGACGGTGTGTCGCTCTACGAGAAGAAGCTGTCCGCCAGTGGTACCGGCAACTGGCGCCACGTCCAGCCGGACGTGTCGCTGCACGAGAGCGGCGTCGCGGTCGTCACCTGGGCGGAGGACCCTGACGGCAACGGCGTCTTCCAGATCGCGGTGCGTGAGGTGAACACCGCGGGCACCGTCACCGGGTCGGCCACGGCGAACGCCAACTCGGCCGGGCAGCAGACCCTGCCGTCGGTCGCCGCGGATCCCGACGGCACCGGCTTCGCGGTCGCCTTCGACGACAAGCAGAGCACCACCCCGTCGACCGTCCGGCTGTCCGGGTACGCGTCGATCACCTCCAAGACCTACGAGGTCCAGGTCCACGCCGCGGGTGGCACCCACGCGCGCCCGGACGTGGCCATGGGCGCGGCGCAGAACGCGATCGTCGTCTGGGACGAGGACGGCGACGCGAACGGCTCGTTCAACATCGCGCGCAAGAGCTTCACCTCGGCGGGCGCGCAGAAGCTGGCCCAGGCCGTGGCCAACGTCAACACGGGCGGCCAGCAGCGGCACGCGTCGGTGGCGGCCAACTTCAACGGCGACTTCGTCGTCGGCTGGGAGACCGACCACACGGGCACCGCGCAGATCGGCGTCCGCTCGTATTCGGCGACCGGCACCGCGGGCCCGGAGACCGTGGTCCCCGGTGTCGACCCGCAGGTCGGCATCGATGACCAGACCGCGGCGGCGGTCGGCTGGGTCGACGCGCAAGACATCTATGTGCAGGGCATCAACGCTGACGGCACCACGACCGGCAGGCACCCGCGCACGCGCGTCAACACCACGATCACCGGGCGCCAGGACGAGGCCGCGCTGACGGTGGACCCGTGGGGCCAGGTCATCGTCGCGTACACCGACGACAACGACGGCAACCTGTTCGACCAGGTCTACCTGGGAACTGGAATCACTAACAGCACTTGGTAAGCGGGGGAGGCGCGGCTCTCGGGCCGCGCCTCCATCCTCCTCAGTGCACTCTCGGGGCGGTTAGCGCGCTCAGTGCCTCGACAAAGCGGTCAGGCTGGAAGCGGTCCGGCTCGGTGAGGACAAGGCGGGCAGCCATCTCCGCCAGCGTGACCATGGTGTGCGCGGCGATCTCGGCGTCGAGCCACGGCAGCACGGCCCGCGCGAAGTCCTGCGCGCGGGCGACGGTGAGCGCGCGCGCCGCGTCGCGGGCGGCGTGGAACTCGGCGGGCAGGTCGGGCATCGGCAGGACGACACACCGCCAGCGGTCCGGTGTCCTCGCGACCACGTCGAGGAAGTCGCTCAGCACCCTCGGCAGAAGTTCGAGCGGGCTCGCGGCCAAGTCGCGCGGGAGGATCTCCAGCACCTGGCCGAGCGCCTGCTCCTGTTCGCGGCGAAGCAGCGCGTCGAGCAGGTCGGCCCGGTTGTCGAAGACGCCGTAGACGACCGGTTTGGTCACCCCGGCGCGCTCGGCGACCGCGGCCATCGTCACGGCGCTCTGCCCGGCCGCGGCCACCAGGCTCAGTGCCGCGTCGAGCAGGTCGGCCCGCCGCTGCTCCGCGGGCACCCGCGCCGCGTAGACGCGTCTTTTGCGGGTCACCGTCACCTCATCCCTGGACAAAGCTACTCTAGCGTAGAATATTACTACCCGATGGTAGTAAGAGCGCCGAGGGAGTCGCGATGACGCGTCAGGACTATGGGTTCTTCGGGCCCGACTCGCCGACGTGGAAGGTGTGGACCAACTCCACGGCGGTGATCGGGTTCCAGCGGTCGGTCGTGCTGGAGCATTTCGACCCGTTCCTCACCGCCGCTGTCGCCGACCAGCGTGGGATCTATACCGACCCGGTCGGCAGACTCGACCGCACCCTGGCGTACTTCCTGACTGTGGCTGTGGCCGACAGTCCTACCGCGATGGCGCTCTCCAAGCACTTGATGAAGGTTCACGCGGACGCGACCGGGATCGAGCCGGTCACCGGAAAGCGTTACAGCGCCAACAATCCGGCCTCGCAGCTGTGGATCCATGTGACCGGCTGGCACTCGGTGCTCAAGTGCTACGAGCTCTACGGTCCCGGCAGGCTTTCCGTGGAGGAGGAGGACCGCTACTGGGCGGACTGCGTCGTCGCCGCCGAACTCCAGACGTGCAAGCCCGAAGATGTCCCCGCGTCCAGGTCCGCCGTCCGTGACTACTTCGCCGACGTCCGGCCGACGCTTTGTGTGACCGAGCGGGCCTGGGAGGGCATGCACTACTTGCTGCGCACCCCGCGCGCGCGGGGCGGGGTACGGCTGTGGGCGATGAGCAGGCTGATCGCGCCCGCCACGATCGCGAGTCTGCCGAAGTGGATGCGCCGCGTCGGCGGCTTCGATCAGCTGGGGCTCATCGACGCTGTCGCCAAGCCCGCCACCCGCGCCGCGGTCTTCGCGACCCGGTCGCCGAGGGCGCGGCTCGCCGTCCTCGCGGGCACGCTCCCGATGACCCACCGGGCCTTGCGTGACCACTTGTACGGCGAGCCGCCCCTGCGGCCCGAGACGGTTACCCCCGCTCAGGCGCGGGTGTCCTAGAGGAACATCGACACGTTGTCCGCGAACCGCTGCCAGAGGTCACGGGCCGTCCCGCTGGAGATCGTCAGCGACGACTGCAGCGTCCACGGGCCCCATGAACTGACTTCGAGCTCGTAGCCGTACGGCGCCCGCACGAACGTGAAGCTGAGGTAGCGGCCCGCACCCTCGGCGTGCCCGGGCAGCGAGCGGAACGTCCAGCTGTTCGGCGTCCGGTCGACGACCAGCACCGGGTTCGTCGTGGCGAAGAGGTTGATCCCCGGCACTGAGTAGAGGTCGCACCGGCCGCCGATATCCGGCAGGTGGCGGCAGTCGGTGTCGAACGGGAAGTACGCGGTGAGTCGGTCCGCCACTGTCTGCGCCAGCTCCTCCGAGCTGCCGACCTGTTCGACCATCAGGTCGTACCGATAGTGGTAGGACAGGTCGTTGGGGTCGGCCGTCGCGGGCGTCGCGCTGGTGGAGACCATGGCGGCCAGCAGGGCAAGCGCCGAGAAGATACGTCTAGTGACGGACACTACACTCTCCGTTCAGTAGGGATGCCCACCGTGGCCCGCCCCGGGGCCGCACGGCAACCGCTGCCACCGGACCGGGTTACGACCCTCACACGCCCGTGTCGCGCGGGAATCCCGCCTGGGATCACTGACGGTTCCTGTCAGGGAATCCCGAGAGGATCACCGACATGTCCACCCTCGCCGCGCCGCCGGTGACCGCCAGGCGCAGGCCCGGCCGGGCCGAGCGCCTGCTCGTGCCCGCTACGTTCATCACCTGCCTCGGCAACAACATCCAGCTGACCGCGGCCGCGCTGCTGATGCTCAGAGCCGAGCAGACGACCCTGGCCGTCGGCTGGCTGTTCGTCGCCGTCGCCGCCCCACAGGCGCTGCTCTCCGCGCCCTTCGGGAGGCTGGCCGACCGGTTCGACCGCAGGCGGCTGCTGATCATCTGCGACGTCCTCAGCGCACTCGGCGCGGCGGCGCTGCCGGTCTGGCTGCTGGCGGGCCACCCGACCGGCCCCGGCGTGTATGCCACCAACCTGCTGCTGGCCGTCGTCAGCGCCCTGTTCCTGCCCGCGAGCAGCGCGCTGGTCAAGGAACGGGTGCCCGCCGACCGACTCGCCAGGTTCAACGCCAACTACGAGATGGCGAACTCGGCGGGCATGCTGCTGTCCACCGCCGCGGGCGGATTCCTGGTCCAGCTCTTCGGCGCCGAGCCGTTGTTCTTCCTCAACGCGGTGACCTTCCTGGCCTCGGCCGCGTGCTGGGTCGGCATCGGCCCCAGGACACCCCGGCCAGCCGCGTCGGAAGACACTCGCACGATGATCGCGGTCGGCAGATCGCCGGTCGTCCGGTACGGGGCGCTCTACGCGGTCGGCAACGTCGTCATCGTCGTGAGCAACACGCTCATCGTCGTGCTGGTGATCCAGGTCTTCCGACAAGGGCCCGCGACCCTCGGCCTGGTGGACGCGCTGGCAGGGGTCGGGATGCTGCTGTCAGCGGCGGTTTATCGCGCTGCCCATAGTCGGATCGGTGACTTGCGGATAGCGCTAATCGGCTTTGTAGGAGTCGCGTTTGTGATTGTCCTCGAACCCAGCATCGGGATCGTCGGACTGCTGCTGTTCCTGCCCGGCGGGTTCACCTTCGGCCTGGCGAGGGTCGCGTCCCGGACCCTGCTCATGAGCGCGGTGACCGAGGACCGCGCGGGCCGCGTGTTCGGCGCCGCGAACGCGGTCGGGCTCGCCGCGAGCATGGTCACCACGTTCGCGGTGTCGGTGATCTCCGATCAGACCGAGGTCCGGTACGGCTTCTACGGACTCGCCGCGCTGATAGTCGTAGTAGCGGTCCCGGTCATCGCCACGCTGTCGCGGGTACGCCCTGGTGACGGCGGCCGAGAGGCCGTGGCTACGCTGACGTCCGCCCCCTGGCGCGAACGGCTGGGGTGGGTAGATCCCGCGCTAAGGAGAAATCGTGAGTGAGCGCACCCTGGTCCTGGTCAAGCCTGACGGTGTGGCCCGCGGCCTGGTCGGAGAGGTCGTCGCGCGCATCGAGCGCAAGGGCCTGAAGCTGGTCGCACTCGAGCTGCGCACCGTCGAGCGCTCCGTCGCCGAGCAGCACTACGCCGAGCACGCCGAGAAGGGCTTCTACAACGACCTTCTCGACTTCATCACCTCCGGCCCGCTCGTCGCGGCCGTCGTCGAGGGCCCCCGCGCGATCGAGGCGTTCCGCCAGCTCGCCGGGTCCACCGACCCGGTGAAGGCGGCCAACGGCAGCATCCGGGGCGACTTCGCCCTCGAGGTCCAGTTCAACATCGTGCACGGCTCCGACTCGTCGGACTCCGCCGAGCGCGAGATCAAGCTCTGGTTCCCCGAGGCCTGATCCTGGCTCCACCGCACCGCCGCCCCGGGATTCCCGGGGCGGCGGTGTCGTTTTCGGCGAAATCCGCTCGGAACTGTCGGCCGCCTTGTCTACTGTGGCCCGCGTGGGTGGCAACGGCGCTTTGGTGCGCGCGGAAGGCCTGACGAAGCGCTTCGGCGACTTCACCGCCGTCGACGGCATCGACCTCGACGTGCGGCCGGGGGAGGCGTTCGGGTTCCTCGGCCCCAATGGGGCGGGCAAGTCCTCCACCATGCGCATGATCGCCTGCGTGTCCGGGCGGTCCGGTGGCGAGCTGAGCGTCCTGGGGATGGATCCGCTCAGCCAGGGGCCGCACATCCGTGCGCGCCTCGGGGTGGTGCCGCAGCAGGACAACCTCGACACCGAGCTGTCCGTCCGGCAGAACCTGCACATCTACGGCCGCTACTTCGGCCTGTCCAAGTCCCACGTCCGCGCCAAGGCGGTCGAGCTGCTCGACTTCGCCCAGCTCACCGAACGCGCCGACGACCCGGTCGAGCCGCTGTCCGGCGGCATGAAGCGGCGGCTGACCATCGCCCGCTCGCTCATCAACGACCCGGAGCTGCTCCTCCTCGACGAGCCGACCACCGGCCTCGACCCGCAGGCCCGCCACCTGCTCTGGGACCGGCTGTTCCGGCTCAAGCAGCAAGGCGTCACGCTCATCATCACGACGCACTACATGGATGAGGCGGAGCAGCTGTGCGACCGCCTCGTGGTCATGGACGGCGGCAAGATCGTCGCCGAGGGCAGCCCGGCTGAGCTCATCGCGCGCTACTCCACGCGTGAGGTGCTTGAGCTGCGGTTCCCGCCGGGGGAGCAGAACGCCGAGCCGGTCGCCGACCTCGCCGAGCGGGTCGAGGTGCTGCCCGACCGGCTCCTGCTCTACACCCCAGACGGGGAGTCCGCCCTCGCCGCCGCGCACGAGCGCGGGATCCGGCCGGTGTCGAGCCTGGTCCGCCGCAGCTCGCTGGAGGACGTCTTCCTCCGCCTCACCGGCCGGACGCTGGTGGACTGATGACTCAGACCACGACAGCGATCCGGGCGACGGGCCGTGTGCTGTCCCCGGTGCGGTCCACGTTCCTCGTGTTCGACAGCTTCTGGACCTGGTACCGCAAGAACTGGCGCGCCTCGGTCACCTCCGGGTTCCTGCAGCCCGCCCTGTACCTGGTCGCGCTCGGCTTCGGGTTCGGCTCGCAGGTGCGTCCCGGCCCGATCACCCTCGGCCTGCCGTACGTGCAGTACCTCGCGCCCGCTCTGCTCGTGGCGTCGATGATGCAGATCGCGGCGTTCGAGTCGACCTACCCAGTCCTGTCGGCGTTCCGCTGGCAGCAGACCTTCCTGGCGATCACCGCCACCCCGATCACCCCGGCCCAGGTTCTCGGCGGCCAACTCACCTGGATCGCCGCCCGGCTCGGGTTCTCCGCGGCCGCCTTCGCCCTCATCGCGGCGGTGCTGGGTGCGGTGACCGGGCCCGCGATCATCCTGGCCGTCTTCGTCGCGGTCCTCACCGGCACCGCGGTAGCCGCGCCGATCGTGGCCTATGCGGCGACCCTGGAGACCGAGGGACAGGGCTTCAACGTGCTGTTCCGGTTCATCATCATCCCGATGACGCTGTTCGCGGGCACGTTCTTCCCGGTCGACCAGCTGCCCGGCTGGGTCCAGCCCCTGGTGTGGGCCACCCCGCTGTGGCACGGCACCGAACTGGCCCGTGACCTGGCCTTCGGCACCGTCGAACTGTGGCAGGGGCTCGGGCACACGGCGTACCTGGTCGGCCTGCTGGCCCTGGGCGCGTACCTCGGCAAGCGCGTGTTCGAGCGAAAGCTGGCGGTCTAGATGACGACTGTCGCCCGCCCACCGGCCCCGCCCGAACCCGTCGGCCTGCTGCTGCGCGTGCTGCCCACCGGCATGTACGCGGGCCGCGCGAGCGCCTTGGTCGAACGTGCCGCGATCGTCAACCGCCGCGCGTGGCTGCTGATGTTCACGGGGTTCTTCGAGCCGCTGTTCTTCCTGTTCGGACTGGGTTTCGGCTTCGGCAAGCTCGTCGGCGACGTGGTCGGCCCCACCGGCCAGCCGATGACGTACGTCGCCTTCGTCGCCCCGGCCCTGCTCGCCGCGTCGGCCATGAACGGCGCGGTCTACGACGCGACGTTCAACTTCTTCTTCAAATTCAAATACCGCAAGCTCTACGACGCGGTCCTCGCCACCCCACTGGGCCCGCTCGACGTCGCCATCGGCGAAATCACCTGGGCACTCATCCGAGGCGCGCTCTACGCCGCAGGGTTCCTCGCCGTGATGGCGGGCATGGGCCTGCTGACGTCGTTCTGGGCGCTGCTCGCCCTGCCCGCGGCGCTGTTGATCGCCTTCGGCTTCGCCGCGGTGGCGATGGCGTGCACCACGTTCATGCGGTCATGGCAGGA
The DNA here is from genome assembly GCA_035540215.1 of Actinokineospora sp. Classification (GTDB taxonomy): domain Bacteria; phylum Actinomycetota; class Actinomycetes; order Mycobacteriales; family Pseudonocardiaceae; genus Actinokineospora. The sequence goes on from DATLIA010000240.1 coordinate 16,727, forward strand.
CTTCGACTACGTGCAGCTCGCACTGATGCCGATGTTCCTGTTCTCGACCACGTTCTTCCCGATCACCGTCTACCCCGGCGCCCTGGCGTTCGCGGTGAAGTGCTTCCCCCTCTACCACGCCATAGAACTCATGCGCGGCCTGTGCACAGGCTTTGTCGACGCGTCGATGATCGGCCACCTCGCGTACTTCGCGGTCATGGCCGTTGTCGGCGTCGTCGTCTCCGCCAAGCGGCTGGGCAAACTCCTACTTTCCTAGATGTTTCCAGGGATCGCGCGAGTACGGGTCAACGGATTCGTCCGCCTCGGCGCGCATCTGGGCGAGGTCGACCTTTCCGACGTTCGCGAACGCTGCCTTGACCTGCTCGACGGGAACGAAACGGCGGCGGATGGGGGTTATCTCGGCTATCGGGGTTCCGTCTCGGGTGACGATGAAGCCTTCGCCGTCCTCGATCGCGCGGAAGACGGCGGCGCTATGGTCGCGCAACTCCCGCAGCGTGATGTGTCTGGGCACATCCCCATGCTAAGGCGATGGGCGAACTCCGACGGGTTACTCTGGTCTGCTGTGAGCGTCAAGTCAGTCTTCCCCCAGCTCGAGCCCCTGCTCCCGCGGGTCTCCAAGCCCGTCCAGTACGTCGGCGGGGAGTTGAACGCGACCGTCAAGGACTGGGACAGCGCCAACGTCCGCTGGGCGCTGATGTACCCCGACGCCTACGAGGTCGGGCTGCCCAACCAGGGCGTCATGATCCTCTACGAGGTGCTCAACGAGCAGCCCGACGTCCTGGCCGAGCGCACCTACGCGGTGTGGCCGGACCTCGAGAAGCTCATGCGCGAACACGACGTGCCCCAGTTCACCGTCGACGGCCACCGCCCCCTGGGCGCCTTCGACATCCTCGGCGTGAGCTTCTCCACCGAGCTGGGCTACACGAACATGCTCACCGCGCTGGACCTCGGCAAGATCCCCTTGCACGCCAAGGACCGCACCGAGGACCACCCCGTCGTGCTCGCGGGCGGCCACGCGTCGTTCAACCCGGAGCCGATCGCCGACTTCATCGACGCCGCCGTGCTGGGTGACGGCGAGGAAGCCGTCCTGGAGATCTCGAACATCATCCGCCAGTGGAAGGCCGAAGGCCGCCCCGGCGGGCGCGACGAGCTGCTGGTCCGCATGGCCGAGACCGGCGGCGTCTACGTCCCGCGCTTCTATGACGTCACCTACACCTCCGACGGCGCGCTCGGGCCCGCCGTGCCCAACCGCGACCGCGTCCCCGAGACCATCGCCAAGCGCACCACGATGGACCTCGACGCCTGGCCGTACCCGAAGCAGCCGCTCGTGCCGCTGGCCGAGAGCGTGCACGAGCGGATGAGCGTGGAGATCTTCCGCGGCTGCACCCGCGGCTGCCGTTTCTGCCAGGCGGGCATGATCACCCGTCCGGTGCGCGAGCGCTCCATCGAGGGCATCGGCGCGATGATCCAGACCGGCCTCGCGGCCAGCGGGTTCGAGGAGGTCGGCCTGCTGTCGCTCTCCAGCGCCGACCACTCCGAGATCGGCGAGATCACCAAGCAGCTCGCCGACCGCTACGAGGGCACCAACACGGGCCTGTCGCTGCCCAGCACCCGCGTCGACGCGTTCAACATCGACCTGGCCAACGAGCTGTCGCGCAACGGCCGCCGCTCCGGGCTGACCTTCGCCCCCGAGGGCGGCAGTGAGCGCATCCGGCGCGTCATCAACAAGATGGTGTCCGAAGAGGACCTCATCAAGACCGTCAGCGCGGCCTACGCCAACGGCTGGCGGCAGGTGAAGCTGTACTTCATGTGCGGGCTGCCCACCGAGACCGACGAGGACGTCCTGCAGATCGCCGAGATGGCGAAGAACGTCATCCGCGCGGGCCGGGAAGCCAGTGGCCGCAAGGACATCCGCTGCACGATCTCCATCGGCGGGTTCGTCCCCAAGCCGCACACCCCGTTCCAATGGGCCGCCCAGTGCGACCCGGACACTGTGGACAGCAGGCTGCGCAAGCTGCGCGAGGCGGTCAACTCCGACCGTGACCGCAGCCTCGGCCGCACCATCGGCATGCGCTACCACGACGGCAAGCCCAGCATCATCGAAGGACTCCTCTCCCGCGGCGACCGCCGCGTCGGCCGCGTCATCGAACGCGTCTGGCGCGAGGGCGGCCGCTTCGACGGCTGGAGCGAGCACTTCTCCTACGAGCGCTGGACTTCCTCGGCGGCTGCCGAATTGGAGCCGCTCGGTGTCGACCTCGCCTGGTTCACCACGCGCGAACGCGTCGAGGACGAGGTCCTGCCGTGGGACCACCTCGACTCGGGCCTCGACAAGCAGTGGCTCTGGGACGACTGGATGGACGCCCTCGACGCCCGCGAACAGGACGACTGCCGCTGGACCCCGTGCTTCGACTGCGGCGTCTGCCCGGCGATGGGCACGGACATCGAGATCGGCCCCACCGGCCGCAAGCTGCTGCCGATCAGCCCGGTCGGCATCGGTTCGCCAGTGCGCAACCCCGCGCTCACGTCTTGACCGTTCGGCGGGCGACCGACTTGGCGTCGGTCGCCTGCCGAACTACTGAGTGACAGCGGCCAGGGCGTCGACCAGGCCGTGGCCGTGGAAGCTGTTGTACGGCGCGTACCCGGAGCAGTAGGCGTCCTGTCCGCCGGTTCCGTCCAGGTCGTAGTCGCCGGGGCACGCCACCGCGCGCGCCTGTGAGGTGAGCAGCCGGGTCAAAGCCTGTGGTGACGCGTCCGGATGCCTGCCCGCGAGCAGCGCGGCGACTCCGGTCACGTGCGGCGCCGCCATCGACGTCCCGCACGAGCGGCCGTAGCCGCCGGGGACGGTCGAGAGGACACACGCGTCGCGCTCGCCGCCAGGGGCGGTGACGTCGATCACGCCGAGCCCGTAGGCGCTGTACGCGGTCTTGAGGCGGTCCGGCCCGACGGCCGACACCGCGACGACACCACGCAGGCCCGCGGGCAGGACCTTGCAGCCGCCGTCGAGGGTCCGCCGTTCGCCACCAGTGCCGACGGCCTGGCCGTGCGGGCGGGCCAGGTCGATGTTCTCGTTCGACGCCGCCGCCACCGACAGCACGCCGCGCCGGGTCGCGTAGTCGACCGCACGGCGCACCGACTCGACGACGACGCGTTCGCCGTCACGGTCGCAGGTCAGCAGCCACGGGTCGACGTAGTAGCTGTGGTTGGCCACCGAGACCTGGTTCGCCGCGGCCCACATCAGGCCGCACACGACGGCCTCCGGGAAGACGAACCCGGCGTCATCGACCACCTTGACCGACGCCAGGCGCACCGCGGGAGCCACGCCGGTGATGCCGTGGCCGTCGTCGGCCGCGGCGATGACGCCCGCGACGTGCGTTCCGTGCGCCGACGTCGTCGGCCGCCAGGCCGCCGGGGCCGGGTCGGCCTTGCCTCCAAGGCAGCCCACGGACCGCGACGGGTCGACCGCGGCGGAGAGTTCCGGATGGGTGGCGTCGATCCCCGAATCGAGGACACCGACGACCACCGAATGGCTACCCAGAGTGACCCCGTGCGCCTCGTCGGCACGGATCATCGACATGTCGGACTGCTCGGCCGTGCGGTCGGCCCTTGACTCGTCGACGGTGAGGGGCGCGGTGGGGAGATGCTTGGACTTGCCGACCGCCGCCTTGGCGCTGAACGCCCGGTCACGGCCCATGAGGTCGACGAACCGGCGGTCGCTGGACAGCACGACCCCGACACCGATCTGGGGGTAGTAGGCCATCGTGGCCCCGCACTTCGCCGACGTCTCGATGCCCGCGTCCTCAGCGGTGGTTCCAGGCTCGTACAAAACAACGAACCGCACGTCAGGGCCATGTTCGCCACACGTGATGAACCCAGGCTCCAGCGGCACGGCGACGGCCTGCCCGGCCCAGCCGAGCATGGTCGCGATCACCGCGACACCTACCGCTGTCGCCCTCGATCGGCGCGGCAGAGGCACTGGCTACCTCCGTAACGGCCCTCGGCGTTCTAAGGTACCCGCCGGGCACCCGCTGCGGACGGTAGCCACGACCGGTCCGGGAAACAACCTCGACGCCCGAATTGGCACTGACGGTACGGTTCCACTCTGCCGGTTGAACCACCATCGGCGGAGAAGGCAGCCACCAGAAGGAGTAGTCCTGAGTCGCCAGGATCAGCCCAACCCCTCGGCAGCGGCGGTGCAGAAGCTGCGCCTGCGCTACGCCAAGCGGGGCAGGCTCCGCTTCACCTCGCACCGCGACGTGGCCCGCCAGTTCGAGCGCGCGCTGCGCCGGGCGGGCGTGCCGATGGCCTACTCCCAGGGTTTCAGCCCGCACCCGAAGATCTCCTGGATCGGCGCGGCGCCCACCGGGGTGGCCAGCGAAGCCGAGTACGTCGAGATCTCCGTGGTCGAGGCGGTCGACCCGGCCAAGCTGGCCGCCGCGCTCGACTCGGCCCTCCCGCCGGGCCTCGACGTGCTCGAGTCGGTGACCGCGGGGCCGGGCGGGCTCGCGGAGCGGATGGAGGCCAGCCGCTGGCGTATCGAGCTCGTCGGCGTGCCCGTGGCCGAACTGCGCGCCGCGGTGACCTCTCTCATGGCGACCGAGCACGTCGAAGTCGAGCGGCTGACGAAGGACGGACGCAAGCTGATCGACGCCCGACCTGCGGTTATCGCCATCGACGTGCTCGACTCCGACGAGATCGATCGCGACTCGCCAGTAGGTGTGGGTATCGACATGTCGGCTGACACCCCGGCGTATGGGATACTGGTGGCGGTCGTCCGGCAGACAACACCGGCTGTACGACCCGACGACGTACTGAGCGCGTTGCGCGTCGTCGCCGCCTTGGAACCGCCCGTGCCCGCGAAGGCGACGCGGATGGCCCAGGGACGGCTTGACGATGATGGCGTTCTGTCCGACCCGCTGGCCCTCGACAGGGCGGCGACAGCCGGATAGTCCGCCGGGAGCCGCAATGCCCTCACCGTGGTCGAACGACCTGCCGTCAACCGGCGCCGGTCCACGACCGGTCCGGCCGACGGCATAAGGCGAGGATTCCCGCCGCTTCGCGCGGTGGAACACAACTAGAGGCCCCTGAGCGGCCGCGTCTGCAGGGACGCGCCCGGGGGCGGAGGAGCTACATGTCGGATATGTCGAACCCTGCCGGAAGCACCGGCGGGGCTGCCACCACACCTATTCACGCCGCGCTGGCTGATCTGCCCGCCAAGGTCAGGGTGCATGCCCTGGCCAAGCTGCTGGACCTCAGCAGCAAGGACATCATCACCGCGCTGTCCGACCTGGGCGAGGAGGTTCGCGGCGCGCAGTCCAGCGTCAGCCGCGACGTCGCGCTCAAGGTCGCCGACGTCCTGATCGGCGCGGCTGAGGTCGAGGCTGACCCGGTCGCCGCCGAGGCGGTCGCCCAGCCGGAGCCCGAACCCGAGCCCGAACCCGAGCCGGTCCGCGTGCGGCGCACGCCGCCGACGCCGGTGTTCGCCTCGGCGTCGCCGCTGTTCCTGCCGCCGGAGCCGGTCGCGGCCCCGGTCAAGCCGGTCGTGCGCCACGAAGAGCCAGAGGACCTCGTCGAGGACGAGGTCGAGGAGCCCCAGACCGCCGCGGAGTCCCAGGCCGACGATGACGACGACAGCGGCAGCCGCCGCCGCCGCCGCGGCCGTCGTGGCCGTGGCCGGGGCAAGGGCGCCGCGGACGACGGCGAACTCGAGCCCAAGTCCGAATCGGCCGAGGAGCCCGCCGAGGCCGAGGAGTCCGAATCGGACGAATCGGATGACGAGCCGTCCGACGCCGCCAGCAGGCGCCGTCGCCGCCGTCGCCGCCGCAAGGGTGGGGACGAAGACGGGGACGCCGCGTCCACCGACGACCCGCCGAACACCGTCGTGCACGTCCGTGAGGCGCGCGACGAGAAGACCGAGGCCGCCGACGCCCGCAACGAGGTGCGCAGCGTGCGCGGCTCGACCCGGCTCGAGGCCAAGCGCCAGCGCCGCCGCGACGGCCGCGAGGCGGGCCGCAGGCGCGCGCCGATCCTCACCGAGTCCGAGTTCCTGGCCCGCCGTGAGGCCGTCGACCGCGCGATGATCGTGCGCGAGAACCCCGACCGCACCCAGATCGCTGTGCTCGAGGACGGCGTGCTCGTCGAGCACTTCGTCACCTCGGCCGGGACCGGGTCGCTGGTCGGCAACGTCTACCTCGGCCGTGTCCAGAACGTGCTGCCCAGCATGGAAGCGGCGTTCGTCGACATCGGCCGCGGCCGCAACGCCGTGCTCTACGCCGGTGAGGTCGACTGGGACGCCGCCGGTCTGGAGGGCAAGGCCCGCAAGATCGAGCAGGCTCTGTCCACCGGCGACAGCGTCCTGGTGCAGGTCACAAAGGACCCGGTCGGGCATAAGGGCGCCCGGCTGACCACCCAGATCTCACTGCCCGGCCGCTTCCTGGTCTACGTGCCCGGCGGCGGTGCCACCGGCATCTCCCGCAAGCTGCCGGACAACGAGCGGCGCAGGCTCAAGGACGTCCTCAAGCGGATCGTTCCCGAGGACGCCGGTGTGATCATCCGCACCGCCTCCGAGGGCATCAGCGAGGAGGAACTGGGCCGCGACGTCCGCCGTCTGCAGGCGCAGTGGCAGGTCATCCGGGACAAGTCCGAGGGCACCAACGGCGTCAAGAAGTCCGGCGCGCCGTCGCTGCTCTACGAGGAGCCCGACCTGCTGGTCAAGGTCGTGCGCGACCTGTTCACCGAGGACTTCTCCACACTGGCCGTCCAGGGCGGCACGGCGTGGGAGACCATCGACGACTACGTCCGCCACGTCGCCCCCGAGCTGCTGGAGCGCGTCCGCAGGCACGTCGGCCCGAAGGACGTCTTCACCGAGCACCGGGTCGACGAGCAGCTGCTCAAGGCACTCGACCGCAAGGTCTGGCTGCCCTCCGGCGGCTATCTGATCATCGACCGCACCGAGGCGATGACGGTCATCGACGTCAACACCGGCAAGTTCACCGGATCGGGTGGCAACCTCGAGGAGACCGTCACCAGGAACAACCTGGAGTCGGCCGAGGAGATCGTCCGCCAGCTCCGGCTGCGCGACATCGGCGGCATCATCGTCATCGACTTCATCGACATGGTGCTCGAGTCCAACCGGGACCTGGTCCTGCGCAGGCTCACCGAGTGCCTAGGCCGCGACCGCACCCGCCACCAGGTGGCCGAGGTCACATCGCTCGGCTTGGTGCAGATGACCCGCAAGCGGGTCGGCACGGGCCTGCTTGAGGCCTTCAGCACCACCTGTGAGCACTGCAAGGGCCGTGGTGTCGTGGTGGCGGCGGAATCCGCGACCAAGGCGGCGCCCGCGCCCCAGCAGCAGCAGCCCGCCGCGGCGCCCAAGGAGCACGAGCAGCAGCAGGGCGGTGGCCGCAGGCGCAACCGCGACCGGGGCAAGGAGCAGCCCGCCCAGGTCGAGGAGGCGCCGCGCGACGACGCCCGCAGCGTCGTGCAGAACATCGCCAAGGCCGCGGCGAAGGCCGCGGACCACGACCACGTCGAGGTCGTGGCGGACGCCCCTGTCGCCTCCGCTGACAATGCGCCCGCCGACAAGGCGCCGATCGAGCCCGTGGTGATCACGGCGCACGCCGACGACCCAGACGCGGTCACGGCGACTGAGCCGGTTCGGTCCGAGGAGCCCGTCAAGCCCGCGCGGACCGGTCGGTCCAGGCGGGCGGGCAGGCCCGCGGGCCCGGCGTCCGACCGGCCCGCTGAGGCCATCGTCGTGGTGCCCGCGGCGGTCGAGCCGCCGCCCGCGGTGGTGGCACCCAGCGCGTCCTTCACCGAGGACGTGCAGGTAGACGCCTCGGCCAACGGTCACCCGGCCGAGCCGGTCCCAGCCGCGGCGGCGCCGCGGCGCCGGACCCGGCGGGCGGCTTCACGGCCCGCCGGTCCGCCCGTCAACCCTGAACAAGAGGGCTGATGGCCGGGATCACGTCACCGATAGGCCACCCCGGTTTGACCTCGATTCCAACGGCCACGTAATCTGTGACGCAGCCCGCCGTTCGGTGGGCTGCGTCGTGAGAAGCCCGCCTCTGGTGAATCTCGAGGCATAGGGCACCCATGACCCCATCGTCTAGCACTGCAGGAGCCTTCCCGATGTACGCGATCGTCAAAACCGGCGGCAAGCAGTACAAGGTGGCTGTCGGCGACGTCGTCGAGGTCGAGAAGCTCGAGGGCGCGCCGGGCACCGAGCTGAGCCTCGCGGCCGTGCTCGTCGTCGACGGCACCGACGTCACCACCGACGCGGACACCCTGGCGAAGGTCTCGGTGACCGGCAAGGTCGTCGAGCAGACCAAGGGTCCGAAGATCCGTATCCACAAGTTCAAGAACAAGACCGGCTACCACAAGCGCCAGGGTCACCGTCAGAAGTTGACCCGCGTCGAGGTCACCGGCATCAAGGTTAAGTGAGGACCTGAGCAGCCATGGCACACAAAAAAGGTGCATCCAGCTCGCGTAACGGGCGCGACTCCAACGCCCAGTACCTCGGCGTGAAGCGGTACGGCGGCCAGGTCGTCAAGTCCGGCGAGATCCTGATCCGCCAGCGCGGCACCAAGTTCCACCCCGGTGTGAACGTCGGCCGCGGCAAGGACGACACGCTGTTCGCCCTGGCCGCCGGTGCGGTCCAGTTCGGTGCGAAGCGCGGTCGCAAGACCGTGAACATCGTCCCCGTCGAGACGGCTGCCTAAGTCGTCCGACCGCAAGACTCCGACGAGGGGTGGGCTGGATCGCATCCGGCTCACCCCTCGTCTTTTGTTCGTTTGTGAGAGGAAATTCTGGTGTCCCGATTCGTTGACCGAGTAGTCATCCATGTCGCTGCGGGCAGCGGCGGCAACGGCTGCTCGTCGGTGCACCGCGAGAAGTTCAAGCCGCTCGGCGGCCCCGACGGCGGCAACGGCGGCAACGGCGGCGACGTCGTCCTCGTCGTGGACGGCAACGTCCACACGCTGCTCGACTTCCACTTCCGCCCGCACGCCGACGCGGGCAGCGGCAAGCAGGGGCAAGGCGCCAACCGCGACGGCGCCACCGGTGAGACGGTGGAGTGGAAGGTGCCGGACGGCACCGTCGTGCTCAACCCGGACGGCGACATCGTCGCCGACCTGACCGGGCACGGCACCCGCTTCGTGGCCGCCCAGGGCGGCCGTGGCGGCCTCGGCAACGCGGCACTGGCCTCCAAGGCCCGCCGCGCGCCTGGCTTCGCCCTGCTCGGCGAGCCGGGGGAGACCCGCGACCTGGTCCTGGAGCTGCGCTCCGTCGCCGACGCCGGTCTGCTCGGCTTCCCGTCCGCGGGCAAGTCGTCGCTGATCTCGGTCATGTCCTCGGCCAAGCCGAAGATCGCCGACTACCCGTTCACCACCCTCGTGCCCAACCTCGGCGTCGTCACGGCGGGGGAGTCGATCTACACGATCGCCGACGTCCCCGGCCTGATCCCCGGCGCCAGCCAGGGCAAGGGCCTCGGCCTGGACTTCCTGCGCCACATCGAGCGCTGCTCGGTGCTGGTCCACGTGATCGACTGCGCGACCTACGAGGCCGATCGCGACCCGCTCTCCGACATCGACGCCCTCGAGCAGGAACTCGCCCTCTACACCCCGGCACTCGGCGGCACCCTCGCCGACCGCCCGCGCATCGTCGTGCTCAACAAGATCGACGTCCCGGAGGCCCGCGAGCTCGCCGAACTGGTCCGCCCGGACATCGAGGCCCGCGGCCTGCCGGTATTCCAGGTGTCGACCGCCTCTCGCGAGGGCCTGCGCGAGCTGAGCTTCGCGCTGGCGAAGGTCATCGAGGAGGACCGCGCGGGCAAGCCCGCCCCCGAGCCGACCCGGGTCGTGCTGCGGCCCACCGCCGTCGACGATGCGGGCTTCCGGGTCGAGGCCGACCCGGACGAGGAAGGCGGCTTCATCGTCCACGGCGAGCGCCCCGGGCGCTGGGTCAAGCAGACCGACTTCACCAACACCGAGGCCATCGGCTACCTCGGCGACCGTCTCGCCCGACTCGGCGTCGAGGAGGCCCTAGCGAAGGCAGGCGCTCGCCCCGGCTGCCCGGTCACCATCGGGACGATCACCTTCGACTGGGAGCCGTCGACCCCGGCAGGCGTGGCGATGATGATGCACGGCCGCGGCAGCGACCCCCGCCTCAACCAGGTCGACCGCGCGGGCGCCGACGAGCGCAAGGCAGCCAAGATCGCCCGCCGCACCCCCTCCGCCGAGGATCTCGACGACACCGAGGACGACGAGTGACTGTCGAGTCGCGACCCCTGGGTGGCGGCAACCCGCACGACGACGCTCCCGTGAGTGGGCTGAGCTCACCCACCCGCGACGCGGTCACCTCGGCGCGACTCGTCGTCGTCAAGGTCGGCTCCTCGTCCCTGACGACGGCGGAGGGCGGACTCGATCCAGCCCGCCTCGACGCCTTGGTCGACGCCGTCGCCGCCCGCCGGGCAGCGGGCAGCCAGGTGGTGCTCGTGTCCTCCGGCGCGATCGCCGCGGGCCTGGCGCCCCTGGGCATTCCACGCCGCCCGCGTGACCTGGCCACCCAGCAGGCGGCGGCCAGCGTCGGACAGCTCGTGCTGGGCCACGCCTATGTCGCGTCGTTCGCCCGCTACTCGCTCACCGTCGGCCAAGTCCTCCTCACCGCGGACGACGTGGTCCGCCGCTCGCACTACCGCAACGCCCAGCGGACGCTGTCGCGCCTACTCGCCCTCGGCGTGGTCCCGGTCGTCAACGAGAACGACACCGTGGCCACCGAGGAGATCCGTTTCGGCGACAACGACCGCCTGGCCGCACTCGTCGCCCACCTCATCGGTGCCGACGCCCTGATCCTCCTGTCCGATGTAGACGCCCTCTACGACGGCGACCCCCGACGCGGCGCCGCCCGCCGGATCGATGAGGTAGCAGGCGAGTCCGATGTGGACGGTGTGAACGCGGGCTCGACGGGCGCGTCGGGTCTCGGAACCGGTGGTATGGCTTCGAAACTCGCCGCCGCCCGCCTCGCCTCGGCCGCGGGCGTGCCCGTACTGCTGGCGTCGTCGGCCCAGGCACCCCAAGCTCTGACGTCAGCCAGTGTCGGCACGGCGTTCGCCTCCGGCGGCCGCCGCCTGTCCGCCCGCCGCTTCTGGCTCGCCTACGCGGCCGAGGCCGCGGGCAGGCTCACCCTCGACGACGGCGCGGTCGCCGCTGTAGTGGTCCGCCGACGCTCCCTGCTCGCCGCGGGCATCACCTCCATCACCGGCGACTTCGAGGCCGGAGACGTCGTCGAACTCGCCGACCTCACGGGCAAAGTCGTCGCCCGAGGCGTAGTCGGCTTCGACGCCACCGAACTCCCCGACCTCATCGGTCGCTCCAGCCACCACCTCCCCAACGATCAACGCCGCGAAGTCGTCCACGCGGACGACCTCGTTCCGCTCCGCCACTGAACCCCGCGGCTGCCCGTCAACAAGGCGGCCCGCTCCTCGGCATGGCCAAGCCCGCAAGCCCTGCCTGCCGAGCCGCCGACGCTTGTTCAGGTGCGGGCCCGCTCGGCTTGAGCGCCCAGCCCGCGTTCTGGGTGCGCGCAAGCCTTGCCCTGCGGAGCCCGCCAACCGCTAGGTCAGGTGAGACCCGCTCGGTCAGCAGTGCCCAGCCGCCCAGCCCGTACAGCGCGCTTGTCCGCGTGTCGACAGCGCGTGCCTGCCCCGCAGTGTCCAGCCTGCCCAGCCCGCACTGCGCGTTTGTCCGCGTGTCTGCCCCGCAGTGCCCTGACTGCTAGGCGCGGGTGCCAACGGCGAACACCCGTGGCCACGCGATCAGGAAGCGGTCCCGCCGGTCCCGCTCCGCGAGGTCGGCCAGCCACTCGTCGGCCTCGGCCTGCGTGCACGCGTTCGCGGTCACCGCCGCGCGGGCCATGTTTCCCAGTGAGGTCGACATCTCCGCGTGGTCGGTCATTACCTCCGTATGCACCCGCACCGAAACGTCGGTGAAGCCCGCGTCGAGAAGCAGTGTTCGGAAGTGGCGTCCCGCGCTCGCCGGGTACGTCTCCGCCGCTCGCACGATGCGCTCCGACTGCGGGAGGCCGCAGTCGACCGCCGCCATCCCGTTGTCGTGGCCAACGAGTACCGCGCGTCGGCCTGACGCCAGTACCCGATGTGCCTCCCGAAGGACCGCCGCCACGTCCGCCAGATAGTGCAGCACCCGGACCGCCCGGTACCCGTGCACGGAGCCGTCCGCCAGCGGCAGTGCGTCGGCGCTGGAGAGGTGGAAGTCGTGACCGGGCAAGCGCTGCCGCGCGATGTCCAGCGCCTCGGCGTTCACGTCCACCCCGATAGGCCGGTAGCCCAGTGCGGCCAACTCCGCCGCCGCGTGTCCGGCGCCGCAGCCGATGTCCACGATTGTGGCCCCGGCCGGGGCGTCGAGCAGGGCGTACGACCGCTGCCGGGTCTCGCGCATGCCGGTGCGCGCTTCCAGACGGTCGTAGTACGCGGCGAGGTCGGTGGTCGTCATCGCTTCACGATGGCACCGCTCAGCTCGTCGTCGCCAGTGCGAAAGGCATCACCCCTTCCGCGCCCGCGTCGCGGAGCATGGCCGCCGCGACCGTCATGGTCCATCCGGTGTCGACGCGGTCGTCGATCACCAGGACCGGACCTTCCACTTCGGACACTCGGGCCGCGAGCTCGTCCGATACCCGGACCGACCCCCACAGCTGCGCTAGCCGGTGCGCGCTGTTGGCCCGTGGTGCCCGTTCCCCGGTCCACACCTCGCCGAGGAGCGGAAGCCGCCCTATCGACGCGATGCGGGACCCGAAGCTCGATACCAGTTGTGGCCTGCTCCCCGACGCGATCGTCACCACGCCCGCGGGCCGTTTCTCCCAGTCCCACGCCGCGAGCACCTTCACACAGGCGTCGAACACGTCGTCGGGGATCGGGGCGTCCGGGGCGGCGAACACCTCGCGCAGGCGGTTGCCCCAGCCGATGTCGGTGAGCCTGCCCAGCGCCCGTCCGGTTTCCGAGACCTGACCAGGCTTGACCTTGCCCGAGAGCTGGACACCCAGCGTGGACATCCCGGTCGGCCACTGCTTCTTGGGCGGCAAGTCGACCCCAGGCCTGCGCAGCCGCTCACGCGCCGCCTCGACACCGGCGCCGGACACCTCGTCGCTCCACCGCTCGCCGGTGCAGTTGTCGCATCGGCCGCACGGTGACGCGTGCGGGTCGTCGAGTTGGCGGAGGAGGAACTCCATCCGGCAGCCATCGGTCTCTTGGTATGCCTCGATAGCTCGCTGCTCGGAGTCCCGTGCCGTCGCGATCCGCTCGTAGCGCTCGGCGTCGTACTCCCATGGCTGCCCGGTGGACTCACAGCCGCCGCGCACCCGGCGGACCGCGCCGTCGACGTCGAGGACCTTCAGCACCATCTCCAGCCTGCCGCGGGCCAGGTCGACCATCGGTTCCAGGCGTTGGGTCGACAGGGCCTGGCCCGCCGAGTCCAGCGCGGCGAGCACCTCCCGCACGATCCGCTCGGCGGGGAAGGCGAGTGAGGCGAAATACGACCAGATGTCGCGGTCCTCCCGGCCGGGCAGCAGCACCACGTCGGCCCGCTTCACGCCTCGGCCCGCGCGGCCGATCTGCTGGTAGTACGAGATCGGCGACTGCGGCGCCCCGACATGGACGACGAATCCCAGGTCGGGCTTGTCGAACCCCATGCCCAGCGCCGACGTCGCGACCAGCGCCTTCACCCGGTTCTCGAGCAGGTCTTCCTCGGCCTGCAGCCGCTCGGCCTGTTCGGTCTTCCCCGTGTACGCGGCCACCGCGAAGCCACGGTCCCGCAGGAACGCCGCCAACTCCTCGGCGGCGGCGACAGTCAGCGTGTAGATGATCCCGGAGCCGGTGAAACGGTCGAGGTTCTCGGCGATCCAGGCCAACCGGGCCTGTGCGGTCGGCAGCCGCAGCACACCCAGCCGCAGGCTCTCCCGGTCGAGTGCGCCACGCAGCACCATCGACCCGTCGGTCAGCCCGAGTTGCTGCGCCACGTCGCGGACTACCCGGTCATTGGCCGTCGCCGTGGTCGCCAACACCGGGACACCCGCGGGCAGTTCGGCGATGAGGGTGCGCAGGCGTCGGTAGTCGGGCCGGAAGTCGTGGCCCCAGTCGGAGATGCAGTGCGCCTCGTCCACCACCAGCAAACCGGCCGACTCGGTGAGCTTGGGCAGGACGGTGTCCCGGAAGTCCGGATTGTTGAGCCGCTCCGGGCTGACCAGCAGCACGTCGACCGAGCCGTCCGCCACGGCCTCGTGCACCGTGTCCCATTCCTGCAGGTTGGCCGAGTTGATCGTCGCCGCGTGCACCCCCGCCTTGGCCGCGGCGTCGACCTGGTTGCGCATCAGCGCCAGCAGCGGCGACACGATCACCGTCGGACCCTCGCCCATCTCACGGAGCAGCGCCGTGGCGACGAAGTACACCGCCGACTTGCCCCATCCGGTCCGCTGGACGACCAGCGCCCGGCCGCGGTCGGCGACCAGACCGCGGATGGCGGTCCACTGGTCCTCTCGCAGTCGGGCGTCCGGTCCGGCGAGTGCCCTCAGGCGCTCTTCGGCCTTCGTTCGGAGTGTCTGTTCGTCCACATGTCTTGCTTACCCCATTGGCCCGTCTGGAGCACAAAGTTGTCCACAGGCTCAGCGGGTCAGTGTCGCCTGCAGATCGCCGTAGTCGATCGCGGTCGTGGTCGGTTGACAGCCGTCCCGGGCGCATCCGGCCACCGTGAGCGCCGTGGCGAGAGCGTGTCGATACAGTGCGGAGCCCGTGCTCACCCGAGCGACGCCCGCCGGAATGTCCTTCTGCCACAGGATATTCAGCGGAAGGTGAACAGCCGCGACGACCGTGGCGACATCGTCGGGTTCGGTTAGCCCCGGCACGAACACGCCAGATGCCCCCGCGTCGCGATAGGCCACCAGTCGGCGCACTGTCTGGTCAACACCGCCATCACCGAGCCAGTAGGTATCGGTCCGAGCGTTGATGAACAAGTCCGGCGCCGCCGTCGCGACCGCGTCGATGATCCTGGCGTGCTCGTCGGCGGTGCGGTGCCCGTCCTCCAGATTGACACCCGCGACACCCAGGTCGACCAGCTCGACGGCCAAGGCGGCGACCGCGGCGGGATCGTCCGAGTACCCGCCTTCGAGATCGACCGTGAGCGGGATCGACAGCGTGCCCGAGAGCGCCCGGACAAAGGCCATCGTGAGTTCTGGGGAGTCGTTGACCCCGTCGGGGACACCTGCTGCCGCGGTGACTCCGAGGCTGGTGGTGCCGATCGCCGGGAAGCCCATGTCGGCCAGCAACAGTGCCGAGGCGACGTCCCAGGCGTTCGGGAGTAGGAACGGGGTCGGTCCGTGGTGCAGGTCGGCGAAGGTCATCGGGTCACCATCAGGCGGATCGGCAGTCGGAGGTTCGGGCGCGATTCGTAGTGCACGGGACCCATTAACCGTGCGCCGGTAAGCGCGTCGAGGACTCCTATTGCCAAGGCCATCGCCAGCTCGGCACCAGGACACACGTGACGTCCCGCGCCGAATGTCCCGACTGGCGCCAGCGAAACCCACTCGCCGTTCCGCTGAGTGGAATGCACGGGCAACTCGCGAACACCTTCATCAATGTCGCCCACGACTATGGAGGCGGCGATAAGCGCCGCGGTCGCATCTCGCGCCTGGAACAAGACGCTGACGGCTGACAGTCCGCCGGTAAGCGCTATCAGGGCGCGAGCGGGCTCGTCGGCACGTGTCGCGCATAGTTCGTTGGTCACGCGGACCGCGGAGTCGACATCCGCGACTCCCATCGCCGACGCCAACACCGCCACCGGGACGGTTGTCGCGATCGGCATGACGTCGAACGTCGCACCGCCGATCATCGAGGCCGCCCGTTCGGCGGCCGCGGCCCGCAGGCCGTCCACAGCGGGCAGCGCGGCCACTACCTTGGCACGTCGCCGGGCGTGTTCGGGTCCGTCGGTGAACCGTGCCATTCGACCGACCAGACCCGCGGGCCCGGCGACGCTCTGGGTGTCCAGGATGGTCAGGGTGTCTCGCATACCTCGACGCTAGGGGCGGATCCGTTCGGTCGCCGCCGAACTGTCAGATCCGGACGATCACCTGGTCGAGGTCCTTGCGCACCAAGTCGGGCACGGTCGCGTCCGACGCCGGGTAGCCGACGGGGATCACGGCGAAGGCCTTCTCGTTGCGCGGCCTGCCCAGCACCTCCGACAGGAACCGCATCGGGCTCGGCGTGTGAGTCAGCGCGGCGAGGCCGGAGAGGTGCAGCGCGGTGAGCAGCATCCCGACCGCGATACCGACCGACTCGTCGACGTAGTAGTGCTTGTGCTGCTCTTCGCCGTCCAGATAGAAGCGCTGTTCGAACACCACGATCAAGTACGGCGCGTCGGTCAGGTGCGGTTTGTGCATGTCAGTGCCCAGGGGGCGCAGCGCGGACAGCCATTGGTCGCCCAAGCGGCCCTCGTAGGAGATCCGCTCTTCCTCCTCGGCCGCCGCACGGATCTGCGCGCGCACCTCGGGATCGGTGACCAGCACGAACGTCCAAGGCTGCTGATGTGCGCCGGACGGCGCGGTCGCGGCGACCGCGATAGCGTCGATGACGACCTGCTCCGGAACGGGGTCGGTCGCGAACGCCCGGACCGTTCGCCGCTGGTCCATCTTCTCGCGGAGCGCGGCCGCGGTCCGAACGGAGTCGTCGGGACTGACCCGCACCGGCCGGTACGGAACCGGGTGGTACGGCTGATCGTGTATCGGTGCCCAAGCCATGGATCGAGTGTTACCGACCCGTGGTGCGTCAGGTCATACCGAATTGCCATCTGATCCACGTCATGGCCTGATCGGCACAGCGTCTCCCCTCCGCACGGCCGCCGTAGGGGAGCGGGTCGTGCCCGGTGGTTACCCCCCAACGCCTACCGGTCCCCACAGGAGTGTGTGGGCGGTGTCCCCGATCCCCCCGGGAGACACCGCCCACACATCCGTCCCCTATAGCCACCCCCACGTACCCTGATCAGCTATGTCACGTCGTATCGGGATCATGGGCGGCACGTTCGACCCGATCCACCACGGGCACCTGGTCGCGGCCAGTGAGGTGCAGTCCCGGTTCGGGCTCGACGAAGTGATCTTCGTCCCAACCGGGCAGCCATGGCAGAAAAGCGACCGCGAGGTCAGCGCCGCGGAGGACCGCTATCTGATGACCGTCGTCGCCACGGCGTCCAATCCCAGGTTCTCGGTCAGCCGGGTCGACATCGACCGCCAAGGCGCCACCTTCACCGTCGACACCCTGCGTGACCTGCGCGCGAGGTTCCCCGACGACGACCTCTTCTTCATCACCGGCGCGGACGCCATGCAGCAGATCCTGTCCTGGCGACAGGCCGACGAGCTGTTCAAGCTCGCCCACTTCGTCGGCGTCACCCGACCGGGTTATCCCCTGGAGGACGCGCACCTGCCGGAGGGTGCGGTCAGCCTGATCGAGGTGCCCGCGATGGCCATCTCGTCGACCGACTGCCGGGTCCGCGTGGCGGCCGGTGAACCCGTTTGGTACCTCGTCCCGGACGGCGTCGTTCAGTACATCTCGAAACGCAGGCTCTATGTGGCGGAGGGCTGACCCGCCACCCAGGTACCCTCGACGGGTTGCATCAGATGTTCGACCCTTGAGGAGAGACGTGGCAGCCACGCCGAGCGCACGCGAATTGGCACTGGTCGCGGCCAACGCGGCCGCGGACAAGAAGGCCAGTGACGTGATCGTGCTGGACGTCTCCGACCAGCTCGTGATCACCGACTGCTTTGTGATCGCCTCCGCGGCCAACGAGCGGCAGGTCGGCGCGATCGTCGAGAACGTCGAAGAGAAGATGCGCGAGGCGGGCACCAAGCCAGTCCGTCGCGAGGGCGCCCGTGAGGGCCGCTGGGTGCTGCTCGACTTCGTTGACGTCGTCGTGCACGTCCAGCACACCGAGGAGCGCGTCTACTACGGTCTCGAGCGGCTGTGGAAGGACTGCCCCCGTATCGAGTTCGACGCGGCCCCACAGCTCGACGAGGATGTCGTCACGTGAGTCTTCGGACTCTCGTGCTGTGGCGGCACGGAGAGACCGACTACAACGCCTCCGGCCGGATGCAGGGTCATCTCGACTCGTATCTGACCGATGTGGGGTGGAACCAGGCGCGGTTCGCCGTCCCCGCCCTGGCCCGGTTCTCGCCAGACCTGATCGTCGCCTCCGACCTGCGTCGCGCGACTGACACGGCGACGGTGTTCAGCGAGGCCATGGGCGTCCCGCTGCGCATCGACAAGCGGCTGCGCGAGACAAACCTCGGCGCTTGGCAGGGAAAGACGAGCGCCGAGGTCGATGAGGGCTGGCCGGGTATGCGCGCGCAGTGGCAGATCGACGCGACGCTCGCCCCGCCCTCGGGTGAGACCAGGGTCGAGGTGGCCGCGCGCGCGGCCGAGGTCGTCACGGACCTCGACACCGGGCCGGAGGAGACAGCGGTCCTCTGTGCTCACGGCGGGCTGATCACAGCGCTTACCGGCAGGCTTCTAGATCTACCGGTAGCGAATTGGTCGCAGCTCGGAGGGATCTCCAACTGCCACTGGACGGTGCTCGCGCGCCGGGAGACCAGCGGACTCAACTGGCGGCTGATCGCGTACAACGCGGGGATCACCGGATAACCCATGCCCACGGTGTTGATGTTCGGCGATTCACTGTGCTTCCACGGACCCGACGGTCCTCATCCTGCTGACGACCCGCGGCTGTGGCCCAATGTGGCCGCCGCCGCGATCGACGGGCACACCGAACTGTTCGCGGGCTTCGGCTGGACCGCTCGGGACGCCTACTGGTCGCTGACCGGTGATCCACGAGTCTGGACCCAGCTGCCGCACGGGGACGTCCTGGTCCTCGCGATCGGTGGGATGGACACGCTGCCCTCGCCGCTGCCCACCTACCTTCGGCAAGGCATCCGCTACCTGCGGCCGGACGGCCTCCGGCGCCGTGTGCGCAAGGGCTACCTCGCCGCGCAGCCGTGGCTGTCCCGGCTCACCAGGGGACGGCCGGTGGCACTGCCTGCCGCGCTGACAGTGAAGTACCTCGACGCGACGGTCGTCGCGATCCGTGCGCTGCGTCCGGACATCCCGGTCATCGCGACGCTGCCGGCCGTACACCGTTCGAGCGCCTACGGGTTCGTCCACACCGCGCGTCCCGGCGCGGAGCTGGCCATCCGCGAGTGGGCCGGACGGTCTGAGGTCAGCCTGCTCGACCTGCGGGAGGTCGTGGAGCGGCACGTGCTCGACGGGCACGGCAACCCTGACGGGATCCACTGGGGCTGGGACGGGCACGAAGCCGCGGGCAAGGCCCTCGCGGCGCTCATCAAGTCGCTGAAAGGCGCGCCCTGACCCCAGCGCGGTCGTAGGTTCACGGCGTTCGTCCGGATAGGCTCCCGTGTCGTGCCGTTCGCTGTAGTCACCGACTCGACCGCCTACCTCCCGGAGGGCTTCGCCGACCGGCACGCGGTCCGGGTGGTGCCGCTGCTCGTGCACATCGATGACCGCGAGGGCCGCGACGGCATCGACATCGGGCCGACCGAACTGGCCGCCGCGCTCAAGGAACGGCGGACCGTCACGACCTCGCGTCCCAGCCCGGCCGAGTTCGCCGCGACGTACCGCGAGCTGCTGGACGCGGGCGCGTCCGGCGTGTTGTCCGTCCACCTTTCGAGGGAACTTTCTGGCACCTGGGAGTCCGCGCGGCTGGCGGCCGAGGAGGTCGGACCGGACCGGGTCCGGGTCGTCGACTCGCGGACGACGGCTATGGGCCTCGGGTTCGCTGCGTTGCGCGCCGCCGCTGTGGCGGCCGAGGGTGCTGACGGGGCCGCGGTCGAGGCCGCGGCTGTCGAGGCCGCTGAGCGGACCAAGAGCTTCCTGATCGTCGAGACGTTGGAGTACCTCCGTCGCGGTGGGCGGATCGGGGCGGCGGCTGCCCTGGTCGGCACGGCGCTGGCGGTCAAACCGATCCTGCACGTCCTGGACGGCCAGATCGTGCCGTTGGAGAAGGTGCGCACGACCAGCCGCGCGTTGGCACGGCTGGTCGACCTGGCGGTCGAGGCCGCCGGTGACCAGCCGGTCGAGCTGGCCGTGCACCACCTCGCGGCACCGGATCGCGCCGCCGAGCTGGCCAACCGCCTCGACGAGCGGATCCCGCAGTCGTCGGGGTGCGTCGTGTCGGAGCTTGGCGCGGTCATCGGCGCGCACACGGGTCCGGGTGTGCTCAGCGTCGTTGTGTGTCCGGGCAGGTTGTAGCAATTCAGAGTCGCACAGCTCTCTGACATTCCCCGTGCAAATGCACCTCTGTGGACCAAGTTGTCCACATCCCCCGAAATGATCCACAGGTCACGCCAACGCCTCGCACCCCGATTTCGAGATGCCTAGCGTCGAAGGCATGACAACAACACGCACAGCGCAGATCGACGAAGCCCTCGCCCGCCTCGCGGCGGAGACGAAACGCCCCTGGGACAACGAAGACGCGCCCAAGCACCGTCTCGACGTACCCGCCGGGCGACGGTTCCTCGGCCGCTGGATCAGGTCCGATGTGGATCCGGACGCCCAGCCGTCGTGGCGCCGCTGGCTCCTCGACCGGCCCGCCCTGCTCGTCGTCGCCCTACTCGTGGCGGGGCTTCTCGCGGTGTGGGCTCTCACCGCGGGCCAGTCCCCGGCGCCGGAGGTTCCGCCGGACATACCCGTCGCCGCCACGGCCGAACGCTCCGCTGCTGCCCCCGGCGTCGTGGTGGAACTGGTTGGGAAGGTGGTCACGCCTGGACTGTTCACCTTGCCTGAAGGTTCCAGGGTCGCCGACGCCCTCCGCGCGGGTGGTGGCGCGCTTCCCGGAGTGGATCTGACCGCGCTGAACCTCGCCCGTCGGGTGGCGGACGGCGAGCAGATTCACATCGGCGTCCCGGTACCGCCCGCCGCCGCGGCGCAGACCACGCCACCGGGACCGATGGACCTGAACACGGCCTCCTTGATCCAACTCGACACGCTGCCGGGCGTGGGATCCGTTACCGCGCAACGGATCGTCGAGTGGCGGTCGAAACGTGGCCGGTTCACCAAGATCGACCAACTGAGGGAGGTGGAGGGCATAGGCCAAGCGAAGTTCGAGAGCCTGCGTGAGCTGGTGACGGTCAGGTAGCCCGCCGACCGCCGTCTCGCCCATGTACGCGGCCACGTTCACCCGCTCGTTCGCTCGACACGATGGGAGGTTGATACCCGGTGCGATAGCCCTCTGGCTGGCCACGCTGCTGGGACTGCTCGTCCATTGGGGACTGACACTCGTGATCGGTGCCGCCGCGGTCGGCATCGCGCTCGTGAGGTTGTCCCGGGACGGTCCGGCTCAGCGGTCGGGAGCCCGGGCGATATGGCCGATGCTGATCTGCGGGCTCTTGGCACTGTGGCCGGTCGCACCCCGGATCCACGACGCGGCGATCGACCCGTTGCGGGAAGCCGCCGCCCGCGGTGAGGTCGTGGAACTGCGAGCGGAGGTTCGGGAACGGCCGAGGCCGGTGCGTAGCGCGGGATTCGGCGGCATGCCCGCTGGGGTCGGCTCGGTAGTCGTCCCGGCCACGGTCGGCGACTCGGAACTACTGCTGATCACTCCGGTGGACCAGTGGTCGCGTCTGCTTCCTGGGCAGACGGTCACAGTCCGGGGCAGGCTCGCGCCCGCGACGTCGGATCAGCTGGTCGTCGCCGTGGTCAGGGTCCGGGATCCGCCGCTGGATGTCGGACCGGCGCCCGCGTGGGAGTCGGCCGCCGACTCGCTGCGGAAGGGACTGCGGCAGGCATCGGGTGTCCTGGACCCGGAGCCCGCCGGGCTCCTGCCCGCGGTGGTCGTCGGCGACAAGGACGCGCTGTCGCCGACGGTGGTCGACGAGTTCCGGATCGCTGGGCTCTCGCACCTGCTGGCGGTCAGCGGCGCGAACTTGGCCGTGGTCTGCGTGACGATCCTGATGTTGCTGCGGGTCCTCCGGGTCGGGCCTCGCGGAGCGGCGGCCGGGGCGCTGGTCGGTCTGGTCGGGTTCGTCGTGCTGGCCGGGCCGGAGCCCAGCGTGCTGCGGGCCGGGGTGATGGGCGCGGTCGGACTGCTCGCGCTGGCGGTGGGTCGGGAGCGGTCGGCGGTGCCCGCGCTCGGCACGGCGGTGATTGTCCTGGTGGCGGTCGACCCGGGGATGGCCACCGCGCTCGGGTTCGTCCTGTCGGTGCTGGCCACAGGCGCGCTGGTGCTCCTGGCGCCGCGATGGGCGGACGCGCTCGCCCGGCGTCGGGTGCCCCGAGGCGTGGCCGAGGCGCTCGCCGTGCCCGCGGCCGCGCACCTGGTCACGGCGCCGGTCGTGGCGGGTGTGCACGGACAGGTGAGCCTGGTCGCCGTCCTGGCGAACCTGGTCGCGGCACCCGTCGTCGCCCCGGCCACCGTCCTGGGCGTGCTCGCGGCGGTGGTGATGCCGGTCTGGCCGTGGCTGGCGGAGTCGCTCGTCCGGCTGGCGGGCCCGGAGCTGGGCTGGGTGATCGCGGTGGGTCGACACGCCGCGGACGTTCCCGGCGCGGCCGTCGAGTGGCCGGGCGGGTGGTGGGGTGGCCTGCTGCTCGCGGGGACACTCCTCGCGGCGACGCTGGCGTGGCGGACTCGGCGGGGTCGGGCGGTGGTCGCGTTGGCCCTGGCCGCGGTGCTGGTCATCGTGGTCAGGGCCAACGCGACCACCGCCCGACCCCGCCGAGTCCGCCACGCCAGCGTCGCCGCGAGGA
>DATLIA010000241.1:0-140616 GCA_035540215.1 Actinokineospora sp.
GCCGAAAGGCCCACGTACAACCAGTACGAGGACCTTCCGGCCGCACGCCCAGCGGAAACCTGGATCCGCCGATACCCCCGACGAACCTCCGGTCGTAACCACTAGTTTGACCAGGTCGGGAGCTGACGGGCGGAGGGCGCATGGCCGCGGAGGGACACCGGTCGACCGGGCGGGCGGTTCCGCCCGCGGTGCCGCACGGCACCGTCGCCCGGCCGCGGCTGGACGACCTGCTCGCCGAGGGCACCCGGCGGCGGCTGGTCACCGTCGTCGCCGACGCCGGGTTCGGCAAGTCGACGCTGCTCGCGTCCTGGGCCGCCCGGCACGCCTGTGCCTGGTACACCGTCACCGCCGAGGACCGCGGGCTCGCCGCCATGGTCACCGGGCTGCTCGACGCCCTGCGGCTGCGGGTGCCCGCGTTGTCCTCGGCGATCGCGGGGGTGCTCGACGGTCCACGCGGTCCCGACGCCGACGCCGAGCAGCCCATGCGGGCCCTGGCCTGCGCCGCGGCGCTGGCCGAGGCGCTGGAGCGGCACCTGACCGACGACCTGGTCCTCGTCCTCGACGACGTGCAGGAACTCGCGCCGGAGGACCCGGCGGCGACCTTGATCGACGGGCTGATCCGCGCCGGTCCGCCGTCGCTGCACCTGGTCATCGCCTCCCGCACCCGCGTTCCGTTCCGGATCGAGCGGCTGCGTGGCCGCGGCCAGGTCCTGGAGATCGACGCGGCCGCGTTGGCGTTCACCGCGACCGAGACCGAGGACGCGCTGCGGGCCGTGCTCGGTGACGCGCCCGAACTCGCCGCTGTGGTCCACGACGCCGTTCGAGGCTGGCCCGCCGCGGCCAGGCTGGCGGGCGAGGCGCTGCGCCCGGTGCCGCCCGCGGACCGGGAGGCCCGGCTGCGTCGGGCACTGCGGCCGGGTGGCCCGGTCTTCGGCTATCTCGCCGAGGAGATCTTCGCCGGGGAGTCCGACCAGGTGCGCAGGCTGATCTCGGTCGTCGCCGGGCTGCCGTGGTTCTCCGCCGACCTGTGCGCCGCGCTGGGCGTCGAGGACGCCGACGAGCTGATCGACACCCTGGAGACCCGCGGCTTCTTCGTCGCGGGCGGGGACGACGACCGCTACCAGCTCAACCCGCTGATCCGTGACTTCGCCATGACCCGGATGCCGCTCGCCGCCGCCGACCGCGGCCGGGTGCTGACCGACGCGGGCCGGTACCTCATGGCCGCGGGCGACTTCCGCGACGCCCTGAGCTGCTTCCGCGCGGCGGGCGACCCCGCCGCGGTCGCCGACCTGCTGGTGTCGCACGGACACGCGATGATCGCGGGCGGCGACGCCGAAGCCGTGGTCGACGCGGTCGGGTCGATCGACCCGACCGGGCGCGACACCGTCATCGACCAGCTCGACGGCGAGGCCCGGCAGGTGCTCGGCGACTGGGTCGGCGCGCAGGCCTGCTTCGAGCGGATCATCGGCGACGCGGGCCCGATCGCCGTCGGGCTGGCCTGGCGGGTCGGCCTGATCCACCACCTGCGCGGCCACCTGGACGAGGCGATCGCGACCTACCGGCGCGGCACCATCGACGGCTCCGAGCCGCGCGAGGAAGCCCTCCTCCAAGCCTGGTGGGCCAGCGCCCACTGGCTGCGCGGGGAGATCGACGAGTGCAGGCAGCTCTCCGCCGCCGCGTTCACCGCCGCCACCGCCGCCCGCGACGACCGCGCCCTGGCCGTGGCGCACACCGTCCTCGCCATGCTCGCCGCCCTCGACAGCGACCCGCGCGCCAACGCCGCGCACTACCTGCGTGCCCTCGACCACGCCGAGCGTGCGGGCGACGTGCTGCAGTCGATCCGCATCCGGGTCAACCGCGGCTCCCACCACATCGCCGAGGCGCAGTACGCCCAGGCGATCACCGAACTCGACGTGGCGATCCGGCTGGCCGACCTGACCGGGTTCGCCGCGTTCCGGGCGCTGGCGCTCAACAACCGCGGCGAGGCGCTGCTCAAGCTCGGCAGGCTGGACGAGGCCCGTGCCGAGCTTGAGGCCGCGCGGCTGCTCTACCAGCGGCTGGAGTCCAAACTCGTCGCCCACCCGCTGACCAACCTCGGTGAGGTCTACCGCCAGCGCGGCGACCTCGCGATGGCCCGCGCCTGCTACGAGGAGGCCATCGCCATGTCGGGGGAGACCCGCGACATGCAGTCGCTGGTGCCCTCGCTGGCGGGCCTGGCCCGCGTCCTCATCGAGGAGCAGCCGGACAAGGCGGCCGAGCTGGTCGAGCTGGCCCGCCGGGCGGTCTCCTACGGACCCGTCCTCGGCCACTCGGCCGCGCTGCTGTCGCTGGGCTGGGTGTCGCTGCACCGCGGCCACCTGCCCGACGCGGCGGAGGCGGCCGACCAGGCCGCGGAGCTGTGCCGGCGCCGACGGGACCGGGCCGGTCTGGCCGAGGCGCTGGAGCTGAAGGCGGCGGCCACGTCCAGTGTCGGGCCGGTCGACCAGCTGCTGGCGGAGTCGCTGAGCATCCGCCGCGAGATCGGCGACCCGCTCGGCCAGGCCAGGGTCGAGCTGATGCTCGCCCGCCGGTCGACCGGGGAACGGGCGCGCGAGCTGGCCGCGAGCGCCCACCAGCGGTTCCTCGCCGCGGGCGCGACCCGCTACGCCGCCCAGGCCGCGCTCGCCGAGGAGAGCGCCGCCCCGCCCGATGTCCGCGTCGAGTGCCTCGGCGGCTTCCGGGTCGTGCGCGACGGGACGCCGGTGCCGCTGAGCGAGTGGCCGTCGCGCAAGGCCCGCGACCTGCTCAAGATCCTCATCAGCCGCCGCGGCCACCGGGTT
This sequence comes from Actinokineospora sp., assembly GCA_035540215.1. Lineage (GTDB taxonomy): Bacteria > Actinomycetota > Actinomycetes > Mycobacteriales > Pseudonocardiaceae > Actinokineospora. Next base: position 2,820 of record DATLIA010000241.1, read on the forward strand.
CCCCGCGCGCAGCTGATGGACCTGCTGTGGCCGGGGGAGAACGAGTCGGTGGTGTCGTCGCGGCTGTCGGTCGCGCTGTCCACCGTGCGCGCGGTCCTCGACCCGGGCAAGCGGTTCGCCGCCGACCACTTCGTCGCCGCCGACCGGGCCAGCCTCTGGCTCGACGGGGCCAGCACGTCCATCGACGTCGAGGACTTCCTGCGCGACGCCCAGGTCGGTCTCGACGCCGCGCACGCGGGCCACCCCGCCCAGGCTGTCCTCCTGCTGCGGACCGCCGAGGCGGCCTACACCGGCGACTTCCTCGATGAGGACGTCTACCAGGACTGGGCGACCGGGCTGCGCGAGGAGGCCAGAGGCGTCTACGTGCGGGTCGCGCACTACCTCGCCGACCACGCGGTGGACGCGGGCGACAACTACTCGGCCGCCGCCTACTCGCTGCGGATCCTGCGGCACGACCAGTACGACGAGCGCGCCCACCTGGCGCTCGTGCGGTCCTCGGTCATGGGCGGCGCGCACGGCGAGGCCCGCCGCGCCTACCGCGCGTATGTGGCCAAGATGAGCGAACTCGGGGTCGAGCCCGCCCAGTTCCCGAACTCGCGCGGGTCCGCCGAGCGAAACTTTAAGGCTGTCTGAAGGTGCCTCGAAGGCTGCCTGAACACCGCTGAGCACCCTTCCCTCAATGGCCGCGCAGGGGCGGCCGCCACCGGGAGGGAACCGATTCTCATGGATACCCGAAGAACACTCACACTGCTATCCGCGGCCGCCCTAGGGGTCGGCCTGCTCAGCGCGACGACCCCCGTCGCCCAAGCCGTCAACACGGTCGGGGTCACGGTCACGATCCACCACGTGTGGGAGGTCGAGTGTGATGACAACGAACTCGAATTCGGGGTCATCGTCGACAGCTGCCCCAACGACTACTACGCCAAGGCGTTCTTCCCCAGCGGCGAGCGCGTCTCGCCGCGCGCCGCCGACGACCAGACCGAGATCACGCCGGAATGGCAGCTCAGCGGCACCTTCGACCGCGACGCGGGCCCGTTCGGCATCCGCATCCAGATCTGGGACCACGACAGCACCAGCGGCGACGACCAGATCGACATCGCCTCCGGCGACGACAGCCTGGACATCGTCGTCGACCCGAACTCCGGCGACTTCTCCGGCGACGTGCCCACACCGAGCCTCGGCTACGCCACCGGCAGCAGTGACGACTCGGCGGCGATCTTCTTCTCGGTCACCTTCGGCAACACCGTCGACTTCGACCGCGACGGACTGCACGACGGCGTCGAGCGCTCCGGCATCGTCACCGACAAGAACGGGACCGTCCCCCAGCACGGCAACCTGCGCGCGCTGGACGCCAACGACGCCAACGGTTCCCGGCCCACCGTCGCGGCGAACCCGTGCCGCCCGACGCTGCTGACCGAGGTCGACTACATGCTCGGGCCGGACGCCAACGGCGACTCCGTGCCCGACCACACCCACAAGCCGACGCAGGTCGCCATCGACGAGGCCGTCGCGGCGTTCAACAGCGGCGACGTGCCGACCAACCCCGGGTGCCCCTACCCGAACGTCGACCAGAACGCGGGCGTCCAGCTGCTGCTGATTCTGGACGACCAGTTCCCCGAGACCGACAAGGTGGGCTGGGCGACCGGCCCGACCGTCGGCGGCGCCATGGTCACCGGCCAGTCGATCCGCAACGCGAACTTCGACCCGGGACTGCGCAAGTACTACCACTACTCGCTGTGGACCCATCGCCAGCAGGACGTGCCGCCCGCACCGCCCGCCGCGCCGACTCCGCTGGTGGCCAACGGCAGTTCCGGCATCTGCTGCTCCGACAGCGGCAAGGACGTCATCGTCAGCCTCGGCGGCTGGGCCGCGAGCGGTGTCGGCACCGACCGCGACCAGTCGAGCACCTTCGCCCACGAGCTCGGGCACGCGCTCGGACTCGGCCACGGCGGCGGGGACACGACCAACTGCAAGCCGAACTACCACTCGATCATGAGCTACGTCTATCAGACGATGGGCGTCCCCGATAACGCCTCGCCTGGCGCGCCGATCAGCGACGTCAACCAGGATGGCACGGTCGACAACCGCGACAAGGTGCGGCTCGACCTGTCCCGCGAGCAGCTGAACAACCTCGACGAGGACGCACTCAACGAGAGCGCGGGCATCTCGGGTCGGACCGCGGACATCTTCCTGTGGGACGGCGACGGCGCGCGGCCGTGGCGGGTCAGCGTCGCGAACGCGCCCGTCAACTGGAACCGCGGCGGCGACGGCACCGACATCGCCGCGAACATCGATCCCGGCACGGTGTCGGCCGACGTGAACTTCATGGGCATCACGACCAGCCAGGGCTGCCCGAACACCGCGGCGGCCGGGAGCCCCCCTGGTCCGGGCACTCCGCCGACCGGCGCCGCAGGCCCTGAACTCAACGGCTATGACGACTGGACCAATCTGAAGTACCGGGGCCCGCTGTCGGCGCCGGGGAGCGGGATCGGTTCGGAGCAGGAGCTGACCAAGGAGATGGCCGACTTCATCCGCGCCGCGTTCAACGAGGCCGTCAACCTCACCGACGTCGACGTCCACCTGACCGATTCCCCCGACCCGGTCGGCGCCGGATCGCAGCTCGCGTACGGGCTCCAGGCCCACAACCACGGCAGCCCGAACACGGCGTACGCGGTCAAGGTCGTGCAGACCCTGCCCAGCGACGTCACCTTCGCCTCCGCGTCGGCGGGCTGCACCCACGCCGCCGGTGTGGTGACCTGCGAACTCGGCAACCTGGCGCCCGGCGCCTCGGCGACGGCGAACATCGTGGTGAACGTCCCAGCGGACCTCGTCTACAACAACGGCGGTCCCAAGGACATCACCTCGACGGCCACCGCCTCGCACGACGGCACGGACCCCAACCCGGCCAACAACACCGCCACCACCACGACCAAGGTCGTCGCGATGGCCGACGTCCAGGTCACCGGCGCCACCGCGACCGGTCCGCTGGAGGTCCTGATCGGACAGGCAGGCGCGGTCACCTTCGACGTGGCCATCGCCAACGCCGGTCCGTCCAGCCCGGTCGACACGGTGCTGACGACGACGTCGTCCGGCTCCAGCGGCGTGACCGTCACGCCCGCGTCGTCGACGTCCGACCAAGCCGCGCTGGCCGTGGGCAGCCCGAGGACGGTCCGCACGACCGCCACCGTGAACTGCTCGTCGCCAGGGGTGAAGACCGTGACCCTCAACGCCGCGCTGGCGCTGAAGAACGCGGCCGACATCGATCCGGACCTGACCAACAACCAGCGGGCGTCGTCGTTCACGATCGACTGCGTCGTCCCGATCGCGATCAACGTCCGGCCGGGCAGTGTCCCGAACTCCATCAACCTCAACACCGACGCGACACTCGCCGCGCTGACCACGGTGGCCGGTGAATACGGCCTCCCGATCAGCTTCAACGCGACGAAGATCGACGTCTCGAAGACGTTGTGGGGACTGCGGGCGAACCTGTTCGACAAGGCCACCCCGACCGGCGCCCGCGAGATCCACGGCGCGGGACACCCGGAGCGCTCGTACGAACTGAACGAACGCACCCGGGACGCCGACCTCGACCTGGTGCTGCACTTCAAGCCCGCCGACTCGGGGCTCACGCTGAGTTCCACCCAGGCCTGCCTGAAGGGCCGTTACCTCGCACCGGACGGGAACACGTACACGTTCCTCGGTTGCGACTCGGTCCGGGTCGTCAACTGACCGATCAGTGAAGGGTGGGTAGGACCGGCCCAGCCGGTCCTACCCACCTGCCTGCCTGTGTAGTGACTAGCCGGAATGCGACGCTTCGCGCTCGTTACACTCCTGCGCGCCAGTCGGAAAATAGATGACGCAGAGGTGTTCAATGTTCAAGAAGAAGTTGGCCGTCGTGCTTTCCGCATTGGGGCTGGCCGCATCGGCGATGGTTGTCAACGTTCCGCAGGCCGCCGCTGAAGAAGGGTGCAGCGGCTCGCATGTGCGGTCCGTGAATCACTACAACAGCGCGGGCACGTTGATCGCCGTGAGCGGTGCCTACTGGGACGGCACGTACATGTGCCTCGTGACTGTCAAGAAGAACTCGTACTACGGCAAGCTCACCCGCATCCAGCAGATCTCCAACCGCAAGAATCTCAGCACCGGCAACTACACCTACAAGACCAACGACGAAACCGTCTACTACTGGGCGGGGCCGTTAAAGGTCAACGGGGTCAACGCATGCATCAACTTCGAGGTTGATCTGTGGAACGCGAACGGTGTGAACGTGGCTCAGGACTACAACTACGCGCCGTACTGCCACTGACCTCGCCGCGCCATAGCTCCGCTCCGGGCTCCTTGTCCAACACGTCGACGTCAGCAAGTGGACACCGGAGACGACATCAAGGTGACAGTCGAACCCATTTCGCGTCGTCCGAAGGTGCGCGAGAGTCGCTCGTGGAAATGGCGGCTCGCCAAGGACGAATGAGGACGAACATGCGTGTTTCTCTGCGGAATCTCGGCGTATTGGTGGGTGGCGTCACTGTGCTGGTGCTGGGCGGTCAACTGCCCGCCCAGGCCGCCACTGGTTGGCAGCTGAAGGCCACGAACGGCAAGTGCTGGGACATCCAGGGCGAGTCGAGCGGGTCGGGTGCCGTCGTGCAGCTGTACAGCTGCAAGGGCAACGTCGTCTGGCAGAACTTCGGAATCTTCGGCAGCCAGATCGGCACCGGCTACCTCAAGTGTGTCGCGGTGGACTCTGGGGCGATCGACTCCGGCCTGAGCCAGCGCGACTGCAATAGCGCTGACTCGAAGCAGCACTGGACGAAGATCTCCCCGGGTGGTGACGTGTACACGTTCCAGAATGTCTACAGTGGACTGTGTGCGACCGACACCGGGATCTCCGGCGGAGGGTCGCGGGTTCAGCTGCGGATGCGGGAGTGCGACGGAAGCGCGGCGCAGCGGTTCAAGGCGAACCACTTCTGATCCAGCGGGGCAGGCGGGGTGGGTCAGCCACCCCGCCTGCCCAGCTCGATCACGTCGGCGGCGGCTTTCACCTTCGACTCGCTGATGTCGCAGCGGAAGGCGTTCCAGGTGTTCCACCCCATCGGGGGCGTGCTCGTCAGTCCGGGCGCCGCGGCCGCCGTCGCGACACCTGGGGGGCGAACGAGACGGACAGCGCGCTCGCGACAAGCGCGAGGGGCACGGTCAGGTGGCGGAGCCGGTGTTTCACAGGGGAGCCCGGGTGGCTCATGGTGGTCCTTATCAGGATCTTGCAGGTAATCCCCGGGCCCGGGACAGCCATCGCCTGCCGTGTCGCACCACGAGTCGGCATCAATGGCCGCGGGAGCCATGTAACGGCGATCGGCCACGTCGACGACTGGCCGAGGGTTCGGCGCCATCGCCTCGATCCTGTCCCCAGGTTCAGCCGGGGCGCAGGCGCCACCTAACGAGATCGCTCAAAATCAAACTTGATCCAACGGGAGCATGCGCATTCCTGCTGCCGGAATGGTCAAATGTCAACAGGTCTCGACGTCGGCCGGAGGTGCGACCGGACCCTCGACGGCGAGGCGCCCCTCCGTCCACAGGGGACGATCAACAACGCGGGTATCGGCGGTCGCCAAAGGCCCGCGGGTGGACACGACAAGGCCACTCGCGGGCAGATCCTGGCTCAATCAGACCGGTTCGAGTAGCGCGGAGAGTTTGGCCGCTCGGCCGTGCGAGTCGAACTCGAAATGCAGATAGTGTTTGTTGGCCTCGAAGCGGACGAAATTCGGCCCGTCACGTTCCGGAACGCCGAGAAGTGCGGTGACTTCGGCGCGAGTCGCGGTGGGGGACAGCCCATCCACGAGCGCGGCCGGGCGCGGATACAGACCGTAGGTCCCATCCTGGTCGTCCGGCTGAGTCCGCACCATGACCGACACCAGAGTGTCGTTCTCGAAGAGCAGGTCCGTTCCGGCGGGCTTGAAGGTGAAGTACGTCGACTTCTCGCCATCGAAATCGAATTCCTCGACCTCCATGGCGGGTCCGACCAGCGCGATCGCGTCGAGGATTCGGCTGTCGCCCTGGCGATACCCCAGCACGTCCAGCAGCACGGCCATCTCACCGGTGACTGTGGTCATATGCCCTTCCTCCGATTCGCGTCGCGCATTCTATCGAGGGCCGCGTCGACATCCTTGGGTGCGTAACCATGATCGATGAGGTTCTGCCGGGTCGTAGCGTAGTCCCGCTTCGCCGCGGCGCCGAGATCCGCCGCGTCGGCGTCGATCCGGTCCGGCGTGTTCTTGCCGCGAAATGTGTCGCCTTTGGCGTGGACTTCCTTGGGAACCTCGATCGCGGTTCCCTGCTGGTGCAGGTCCCGGGCTTCCTGTGGGGTCAGTTTACGGCCGAGCTGCTTTTCCTTGGCCTTCTTGAGCGCCGCGGAGGACGGAATGTGGTCGTGCTCCAGGTTGTCGCCGACCTTCTCGCGTTTCTTGAGGTCGCTGTACGGCCCGACATCGAGTGGCTTGACCTGACCAGGTCCGGTGGCGCCCGCGGGGCGTTTGCTCTTGCGCAGCTTCTTGCCGATCGGGGTGAAGATGCCCGCGGCCGCGTTGACTGTGGACTGGGCGGCCTTGGGCGGCCGTTTCCTAGGCATTGAGCACCTGGCTGATAGCGAGGTCGAGTGCCTGGTCGAGCAGGAGCGAGGTGATCTCCTTGAAGATGGGGATCTCCAGCAGTGAGGCGCCGAAGGTCACCACCGCGGTGGCGATGGCCTGGGCGATCTCGATCGCGAGCATGGTCAGCTGCACGACGACGGCGATCTTGAGCGCGACGACGACGCCCGCGCAGACATAGAGGCCGGTGCCGACGAGGGACGAGGCGGTGGCGCCGTCCTCGAGGTTCTGCTTCGGCGCCTCGCCGTCGGTCCAGAACGCCTCGAACCGTTCCATCGCCGCGCCGCTGTTCAGGCTCAGAACCTGTCGGGCGTGCGCGTCGGCTTCGGCGGCGGCCGGGCCGAGGCGGTCGGCGAAGCCGGACCAGTGGCCCGCCAGGTCGAAGAGTTTGCCCTCGTCGCTCTGTGGCCAGTTGAAGCCGAGCGTGTTGAGCAGCCCGGACAGCTCGGGCGGCAGCATCATGCCCGTGGTCATCCCAAGTCTCCCGTCAGTTGCTGGAAGAAGCCCGTGTTGGCGGTCTCGACCGTCGTGTAGTCGTCGGCCATGCTCTGCAGGTTGTTGCCGATCTCGTCGAGGCCGTCGACGTTGTCGGTGAACGACTCGAACGCGGCCTCGGAGATGACCTGGTAGATCATCCCCAGCACCGAGCCGAGGTCGTCGCCACCGAACGCGTCGGCGAGCGCGTCCACCTGACCACGGAACGACTCGACGCCTGCCGCGAGGGCCTCGCCGGTTCCCAAGATCTGTTTCGCGGACCCGCCGATCGCCTCGGCGTGGACGTACATCTCCCCGGACATCGTGTCGCCCCTAGTCGATGTTGCGCATGATCGAGGTCAGGTTGTTCGTGTAGGTGCGCAGGTGCTGCATGCTCTGCTCGCGGACCTTCTGAGCGCGCTCGCCGACCTCGCGCAGCGCCGCCACGTCCAGCGCCGCCCGCTCAGTGGCACCGGCTTGCCGCTCCCAGGTCTCGAGTGCGGTGTTGACCGCTTGGCGAACCGCCCGCCCCAACGCCTCGCCGGACAGCCGTACCGCGACGACCGTCAGATCGAGCACGGTCACCTCGCCGCCGGTGACCGTCGCGGAGACCTCGTCGGCCTCGTCCCTGCCCTCGCCGGTGACCGGCCGGGCCGGATCCGCCGACAGCGCGGCCCGCGCGGAACCCACCACGTCCAGTGCGTCTTGGAACAGGAAGTCGACGTATTGGGGTGAGGCGTCGCCGTGGATGCCGGTCCGGTCGGCGAGCTTCGCCATCGACCCGTCGATGGCGTCCTGGATCCGGCGAAGAGCCTGGCCGCCCTGGCGGGTGAACTCCGCCAGCTGCGCACCCAGCGCGGCGAGGTCCGGACCGGGGTCACCGACGGCGGGCGTGTCGGTCAGCGATTGCGCCAGCGCGGGATTGACGGCCTCTCGCAGCAGCCCCGACACGGCGCCGGGCGGCTGTCTGAGCACGCCGGGGTCGATCTCCACCGAGAGGATTCGGCGGTTCCGCACCACGACGCGCACCGCGCCCGCGGCCGCCGTGCCGACCGAGTCCTCGAGCTCTGGCTCCTCCGTTGTGGCTGGCACACCTCCCGCTCTCGCCTGGGCCAACCGCCTGAACTGCTCGGCGAGTCGGAGTTCGTGGTCGTCGCCCTGGCCCAAGCCGCATCACCCCTACGTCGCGCTCCGGTTACCCAAAGTACGACTCTAGCGAGTTCTGTCGCCGATGGTGACCGGATCAGTACAACGGGTCAGATCGCGGACCGGGCAAAGGAAAGAGCCGGCCGTGAGGTGGCCGGCTCTTCCTTCCTCCCCTGCAAGAGGTTCATGGAGCCAAGGTGTGGCTCTGTCCGTGTGGCAGGGATCGACCTACAGGGTGATCGACCAGGTGTCGAGCACGCCGTAGTCGCTCGGCCCGTAGTCGGTGATGCCCAGCCGCCAGACTCCGGCGGCGGCGGCGCTGATCGGGACGGAGTAGGTCCTCAGGCCGCCGAACTGGGTGCACGGATAGTTGCCCGTGCCGGGGTTCTTCAAGGTGTAGGCCATCCCGCTGGGCGCGATCAGGCTGATCCCGAGGTCCTCGGAACAGGTGTGGTTGATCGTCACGGACACCTGGACCGGCGAGGCGGCCGCACCGGGCGCGTTGGACATGATCGAGCTGATGACCTGGTTGTCGCGGATCTGGTAGTCGGTGCCGTTGGTGAACGTGCGCCCGGTCGGCGGCGGGGCGCCGTTGACGGTCAGGGTGTAGGTCGTCGTGTGCGCGACCGACCCGGTGCCGGTGAGGGTGATCGTCGACGTGCCGGGGGTCGCGGTCGACGCCACCGCGAAGGTCACGGTGGAGTTGGATCCGGACTGCACCGAAGACGGGCTGAACGACACGGTCACACCGGATGGCGCTCCCGACGCGGTCAGGTTCACCGTCTGCGCGCTGCCGCTGGTGGTGGCCGTGTTGACAGTGGCCGTCACCGACGCGCCACGGTTCGCGTTGCCGGAGGCCGGGTTCACCGAGACCGAGAAGTCGTTGGTCGGGGTGGTAGTGCCGACGGCGAGGTTCCAGATGGCGTAGGCGATCCCGTCCGCGCCGCGGTCGAGGGCGGTGGCGTTGATGTTGTTGGTGGTGTCGCACGACTGGTGGTAGCAGGGGTCGTACGCCGCTTGCGATCCACCCCATTTGGTCACCTGCGCCGCGGTCTTCACCGCGCCGGCACCGGTGGCGTACCCCGACGTCAGGATGCCCGCGTTCTTGAACGAGGCGTCGTCGGATCGGCCCTGGCCCTCCACGTTCTCCTCCGCGGAGAGGCCAAGGGAGTCCCAGTACGCCTTCAACGGAGCCGAGGTGGCCGTGGTGACGTTGTTGATGAAGTAGCCCGCGTTCTTGGACGCGATCATGTCGAAGTTGTAGTACCCCTTGATCGCGCTCTTCTGCGTGGCGGACAGGGAGTTGACGTAGAACTTGGAGCCGTTGAGGCCCTGCTCCTCGTCGGTCCACCACCCGAAGCGCACGTGCTTGGTCATGGTCGGGTCGGCCGCAGCGAGCGCGAGGGCGTTCTCCAGCAGCGCGCCCGAACCGGATCCGTTGTCATTGATGCCAGGACCGGCGGAGACGCCGTCGAGGTGCGCGCCGAACATGACTGTGTTGTTCGTGTCGCCACCCGGCCAGTCCGCGATCAGGTTGTTGGACGGGTAGGTGCACGAGGTGCAGTTCTGCTCGGTGACGGTGAAGCCCGCCGCCTGGAGCTTGCCCTTCACGTACGCCACCGACTGGGTGTATCCGGCCGACCCGGCCCTGCGGTTGCCGCCGTTCTGGGTGGCGATGGTGCCGAACTGGGTCAGGTGCGCCTGCACCCTGGCGACGTCGATGTCGGGCGCGCCCGGGTTCGGGTTGCCGTTGCCGACGGTCAGGTTGTAGGAGGCGGTGTGGCTCACCGAGCCCGTTCCGGTCACCGTGATCGAGTAGCTGCCCGTCGGCGTGCTCCCCGAGGTGGAGATCGTCAGCGTCGACGACGAGCCGGACTGGACCGAGGAGGGGTTGAAGCTCGCGGTCGCCCCGCTCGGCAGGCCGGACGCGGTCAGGTTCACCGTCTGCGCGCTGCCCGAGGTGGTGGCCGTGCCGATGGTGGTGGTGGCGGCCGAGCCAGGCTGGACGTTGCCGGAGGCGGGGTTGAGGCTGAGGGAGAAGTCGTTGCCCGGCTGCGAAGTACACGTGGTCTCGCCGGACTGGGCGGGCAGGCCCGGCCGGGTCAGAAGAGACCGCCTCCGCTGGCTCGTCGGAACGGAGCTGCTTCTGGACCGGGTTTACAACTCGGGCGAGGCATTCCTGATCGAATACAAGGTCGTCATTGATCAGCCCATTGATGAGAATGAGTACTTTCGCGCGTTCGCCAGGTCGATCGGGCTCTACGTCCTGCACGTCCAGTTCGCCCAATCGGAACTGCCTGGCCGGTGCTACCAGTTCGAGTCGGCGCAGGTCGACCAGCCGCGCACCGAGCAAGAGATCCACCTGACGTACGCGCACTCCGCCCTCCTGGCCACGCAGAACCCCGGGCGGGGAATCGTGGGCATCCGCTGGGAGTGGGAATAGTCACGATGCGCTGATGATCGGGTGCGACCGGGATCGCGCTCGCCAACGATCCGGGAACTGGAGCAGCAACCGGATGCTGCGGCGACGGCAAGGTCAGGCCCCGCACGTGGGTCGATCACCGGGTGACCGCCGACTCGCGACTTGAATTCGATCATTCCAGGTCCATTCGGATTCGGACATTTCTCCGCCGTCGGTGATCAATTCGCATTGTGGGACTTCACACAGACCCTCTCCGCGTTTATCGGAATTTCCTGGCCGCCGCCTACGCTGACCGCCGCCGCCGATGGGGCGGCAGGTTATCGAGGAGAATCCACAGTGCGGCAACGCAAGAGACAGCGGTCGAGGTTGATCACCTCGACGCTGATAGCGGCCATCTCGGCCGCGACGATCACGGTCGGCACCCCGGCAGTCGCGGCGACGAACCAGTTCCCGGTCACCACGACCCTCGATGGTCGGACCGCGAAGGACCTGGACAACCACGCCTACCCGAACAAGTACCCGTCGGGCACGGTGATCACGGTCGTCTGCCAGGACACCGGTCCGGCCACCTACGGCGGGTCGAACATCTGGGACTACACGTCCGACCACCTGTGGGTCGTCGACTACTACGTCAAGACCGGCTTCAGCGGGTTCAACCCGAACGTGCCCCGGTGCGACTCGAACAACTCGCCGTCGCTGGACCTCGTGGGCACCTCCTACCCGGTGACCGCGACGCTCGACGGTCGGTCCGCGAAGGACCTGAACAACCACGCCTATCCCGACCGGTACCCGTCGGGCAGCACGATCAACATCGTCTGCCAGGACAGCGGTCCGGACGCGTACGGCTCCTCGGTCTGGGACTACACCGCCGAGGGCCTGTGGGTCACCGACGTCTACGTCAAGACCGGGTTCAGCGGGTTCAGCCCGAACCTGCAGCGCTGCTCCGACGCGGGCGCGCCGAAGACCTACGGCGGCAACAGGTTCCTGGTGACCGCCACGCTCGACGGCCGGACCGCGAAGGACCTGAACAACCACGCCTACCCCGACCGCTACCCGGCGGGCAGCACGGTCTCGGTGACGTGCCAGGCGTACGGACCCGAGGCGTACGGCTCCACCGTCTGGGACTACACCTCCGACAGCCTCTGGGTGACCGACCGCTACGTGAAGACCGGCTACAGCGGCTTCGCCCCCGGCATCCCCACCTGCGCGGGCTCGACGCCGACGCAGCCCCCGACCGCGAGCAGCAACGGTGACCGCGCCCGCATCGTGCAGGTCATGCAGGGCCAGGTCGGCGTGTACCCGGAGCACAACCGGGACAACTGCGAGCCCTACGCGACCAACTTCCGCACGCCCTACCTGTGTGGGGAGTACCAGCCGTGGTGCGCGTACTTCGCCAGCTGGGTATGGCGCCAGGCGGGTGTGTGGGGCGCCAACTACGGTGGCTCCAACCAGTTCTACTACTGGGGCCGCGACCGCGGCCTGCTGCGCGGCTTCGACAACATGAAGCCCGGCGACGCCGTCCTCTATGGATCCGGCCCCGGCGCCAGCGTCCACATCGGACTGGTGGAGTCGGTACTGGCCGACGGGCGGATCACCACGATCGAGGGCAACGTGGGCGACGGCGTCGTGCACAAGTCCGCGTTCAACCCGCGCAACACCGGCGGCCAGCCGATCTACGCCGTCGTCTCGCCGTTCGACGACGGCCCGGGCTCCGGCACCCACCTGCCCAGCGCGGGCGACAACCAGTTCCCGGCGACCGCGACCCTCGACGGCCGCACCGCGAAGGACCTGGCCAACCACGCCTACCCGAACAAGTACCCGGCGGGCAGCCTGATCACCGTCGACTGCCAGGACACCGGCCCCAACGCGTACGGCTCGACGATCTGGGACTACACGGCCGAAGGCCTGTGGGTGCCCGACTATTACGTCAAGACGGGGTACAGCGGGTTCAACCCCGACCTGCCACGGTGCTCGACAGGCGGCACACCACCGCCCCAGAAGACGAATCCCGCCTACACCGAGGCGATGAGCATGTTCTTCGGCAGCAGGCTCGACCTGACCCGCGCCGTCATCCCGACCTCGGGCGGCGGCTCGGACTCCGACCTGTTCATCGCCAGGGCGTTCATCCAGGGCGGCGACAACATCAGCGACTTCTTCGTCGACCACACCGGCTTCTCCAGCAAGGTCACCGCGCCGGGCCGGGCGATGGTCGCCTGGGAGCCCAAGTCCGGCAGTGTCGGGCTCGTCGTGAAACCGACCTGCCCCGGCGGCACCGCGTGCAAGCAGGCACTGGACATCCAGAACGTCGGCACCACGATCCCGCTGGGGACCGAGTGCGACGGTCCGGTGCACCCGTTCTGCTACGCGCACTACGACTACAACAAGGTCGGTGCCAGCGGCGGCGGGGGAGCGGCGTTCATCAGGTTCCAGCTCGCCGACTCCTACGCGAGCGTCCCGGGAGCCGGATTCAGCATCCCCGGCGCCATCGACGGATACCTGAACATCACCAAGGACAGTGCCGGGTTCCACGTCAACCTGACCGCTGACCAGTACCCGTCGTGGGAGATCATCCGCGTGCCCCGAACGAACGCGGACGGACACTACGAGACCCACATGATCGGCACTAGGACCGAGAAGACCCTGAAGTACCTGTGCACCCCATGCCAGGGCCAGGCGACCAGCAACTGGGTCGGCTGATGGGCGCCGGTGGCGGGGGTGACCCCGCCACCGGCTTCCGGACTCGGCAGGCGATGCGGGTCACGACATCGGCGTCACAGGCGCGCGCCGGTCGCCGAGTCGAACAGGTGCACGTCGCCGGGGTCGGTGGTCACGTGGATCGTCGATCCCTTCGCGTGCCCGTGCCGTGCGTTCACCCGGACCACCAAGGCGTGCGCGGTGCCCTGGTACACGGCGGTGCCGTAGACGTAGGCGTCCGCGCCGAGTTCCTCGACCAGGTCGACCGTGACCGGCAGGCCGCTCTGCCCGCCGTCGAGGACCCGCCACGACTCCGGGCGCACGCCCAGGGTGACGGCACCGTCGGCCCGCGACGCTGTCGCGCGGTCGACCGGCAGTGCGTACTCGCCGATCAGCGCCTCGCCGTGGGACAGGTCGGCTTCGATGAAGTTCATCCCAGGCGAGCCGATGAACCCGGCCACGAACTGGTTCGCCGGGCGGGCGTACAGGGCCAGTGGCGTGTCGACCTGCTGGAGCAACCCGTCCTTGAGCACGGCGACCCGGTCGCCCATGGTCATGGCCTCGACCTGGTCGTGGGTGACGTACACCGTCGTGATGCCGAGGCGGCGCTGGAGCGCGGCGATCTGGGTGCGCGTGGACACCCGCAGCTTCGCGTCCAGATTGGACAGTGGTTCGTCCATGCAGAACACCTGCGGTTCCCGCACGATCGCCCGCCCCATGGCGACCCGCTGCCGCTGGCCGCCGGACAGCTTCGCGGGCTTGCGGTCCAGATACGCCTCCAGGTCGAGCAGCTTCGCTGCCTCCCGTACCCGCCTGGCCCGCTCGTCCTTGTCCACTTTGGCCATCTTCAGCGAGAACGCCATGTTCTCCGCGACGGTCATGTGCGGGTACAGCGCGTAGTTCTGGAACACCATCGCGATGTCGCGCTGCTTCGGGGCGACCGTGGTGACATCGCGGTCGCCGATCAGGATGCGTCCGCCGTTCACCTCCTCCAGGCCCGCCAGCATCCGCAGCGAAGTGGACTTGCCACAGCCGGACGGGCCGACCAGGACCATGAACTCCCCGTCCCTGATCTCCAGGTCCAGGTCGTCCACCGCCGGGCGGTCCGTGCCCGCGTACCGGCGCCGCGCGCCTTCAAAGGTGACAGCTGCCATGATCCTCAGTCCCTTCCGCCCGCACCGTCGCCGGTGCGCAAAAGCGGTCCATGTGCTGACAGCGCCCCGTAGAACTGGGGACGTCGGTCGGCGAACGCGTCGTTGTACTGTCCGATCGTCTTGTCTTTGGCCGCCGTCAGGTCGACGGCGGCGCTGACCACCACCGGGTCCGTGCCGCCTGCCGAACCCGCGTCGGCCAGCAGGTAGCCGGAGTGGTCGATCACGGCGCTGCCACGAATCCAGTCGACACCGCGTTCGGCGCCGCACCGATCGGCGACGACGATCGGCGTCTTGTTCACCGCGGCCGATGCCTGCGCCTTGATGAGCTCGATCGGCCGTTCACCCGCGGGCCGCGGCAGCGACGGCCAGTTGCACGGCGCGGCGATCAGCTCGGCCCCGTCCAGCGCGGCCAGCCGGACCCACTCGGGGATCTCCAGGTCGTAGCAGATCATCACCGCCACCCGGCCCACCGAGGTGGCGACGGCGGCGGGTGGCGCCGAGCCAGGGGTGAACAGCTCCTTCTCCATGCCCCACAGGTGGACCTTGCGGTACTGGTGGCGCACCGCTCCGGCGTCGATGAGGACCGCTGTGTTGTATACCGACCCGTCGCCGCCCAGTTCCGGATAGCCGCCGACCAGGACACAGCCCAGCTCCGCCGAGAGCGCGCGCCACAGTCGCACGGTCGGCCCGTCGGCGGGCTCCGCCGCGCCGCGCGCTTCCTCGGCGTCGGCGAAGCACGACCCGCTCACCGCCAGTTCCGGAACCACCACGACGGCGGCGCCCAGCCCGATGGCCGCCCGAACGGCCCGCTCGACGTGCCCGTGGTCCGGCCAGTCGACATCGGCGGGCGTCTGGCAGGCGGCGACGGTGACACGCATCGGCTCAGTCGTCCTCGGTCGCCATCCCGAGCACCGACACCGGTGCCCGGTAACCGTTGGCGTCCAGCGCCCAGCCCGCCTTCTTGGCGTGGCGCACCACGTCGGCCGACCAGTCGAGCCGGACCCGGCCGTCGCCGCCGGTGACCACCAGCAGCTCGCCCGCTTCGCCGTCCTCGCCGTCCAGCAGCGTGAAGGAACGCCACGCGCCCGGCGGGATGGAGAGCGAGTCGAGACGCGCCAGGTCCACGACGTGCTCGTCGGCGCCCAGGTTGACCCGGACCCGCCAGGTGCCCGTCTTGGCCGTGACCACCTGCGTGTGGTCGTGGCGGTGCGCCAGCACGCCCTGCCCTTGCTCCGCGCGCAGCCAGCCCAGGCTGAAGCTGTGCGGCTCGCTCATGCGCGGCACCGCGCGTCGGTCCTCGCTCAGGCCATAGCCGATAACCAGGCTCAGGCGGGCGCCCCCGCCGGGCAGGTCTGAGCAGAGGAAGGGTCGCTCGACCCAGCGTCGGTCGTCGACCTGGGTGACCCGGGTGCGGAACCGCGCCACGTCGAAAGTGTCGAGCTTGGCGATCTCGTCCTCGGGCATGGGCTTGACCAGCTCCGCCTCGGCGGGCACCGCGTCACCGGCGACCGTGTCGACGAGACGGTTGTCGGCGGTGAGGTACAGGCCGTGCCCGGCCGCGTCCCGCAGGACCTGGGGTCCCCAGATAATCCCGCCGGTGTCATCCTGGCCCAGGACGGTGAGCAGCAGGCCGTCGTCGCCGCCCTCGTTGGTGAAGCCGCGGAAGATCCACGACGGCACCGAGATCACGTCACCGTCTCGGGAGACGTACTCGCCCTGTGCGCCGTCGGCGCCCCACCGCAGCCGGTAGTCACCGCCGAAGTTGATGAACACCTCCGCGGTGAAGTGCATGTGCAGGCTGTTCACCACCCCGTTCGGCATCCCCGCGGCGCCGAGGTTGAACCCGTGTCGCTCCTGCAGGTTGATGAACTGGTCGGCGTTCTGCGAGACGCCGGCGCCGATGAAGGAGTAGTTGTCCTTCCGGTCGGATCCGGGTGTACGGCAGTCGATGAACGCGGCCTTGCAGGGTACCCAGTCACGGCGCAGGATCGTGCGGCGCGAGACCTCTTCCCGTGCGACAGCGACGTAGTCCATGCTCGCTCCTTCGACGCGTGGCGTCAGTAGATGTTGGGCACGGCGTCGACGCCGTCGCCCCGGGTGCTGTTGATCTGCGTGCGCAGCGCGATCTCGTCGTAGACCCGGGTCTCCCGCACGATCCGTCCTTCTTGGACCAGGAATTGGGAGACGCCGAGCATGTTCACCGGCTTGTCGGTCGGCGCGCCGAAGTGGGCGGCGCCGTTGTAGTCGCCGATCAGGTTCCACAGCACGGCGATCCGCAGCCCGCCGTAGCGGTCGGCGGAGTTGGCCTGGATGTCCCTGATCTCGAAGCGCGCGTTGGGGAACGGCGCGAGCACGTGCAGCAGCTCGCGCTGGTAGCCGTCGGGCCGCACGAAGGTCTGGTCGCCGACGGTGTTGAGGAACAGGTCGCGGACCATGAAGTCGTGCACGCGGTTGAGGCGGCGCTGGTTCCACACCTCGTCGATGAACTGGAGCACCATCTCGCACTCGGGGCGGAAGTCGTCGGGCCGCGGGCCGCTGTCGCCGTCGGCGAGCACGTCGGGCTTGGCGGACCGGGTCATCGAGCCGGTGTAGCCCAGGAACCTCAGGCCGCGCGCCACCTCGTCAGGGTCCTGGCCGCGCTGCAGGCAGCCCGCGAGGGTGTCCCGCACGACCCACTCCTCGACCATCCGGCCGCGGCGGTACAGACAGTTCGCGATCGTGCGGCTGCGCAGCTGCGTCATCCGGCCGTCGACCAGTTCCCGGTCCGCCGACAACACCAGGTGCGAGGACAGGAACGCGTCGTCGCCGCGCGCCTCCCAGACGACGTCTTCTGCCTGGCCGACCCGTCCTGGTGTGGCGGCGATCCGCATGAGGGACCCGTGGACGACCTCGTCGCGGGTGTTGATGGTGCCCAGCCCGCCGTGCACGATCGAGTCCGGCTCGTAGTTGTCGACGATGAACGAGATGTCCCGCTGCACCCAGATGAGGTCGGTTACCTCCCGGATGAAGTCGTCGGGGTCGGCGTAAGGACTGTAGGCAACCGGGTCCAGCGACATTTCGCCTCCGTGATCGGGTCAAGTGATCTGGTGGGCCGTCCCCGGACGCGATCCGGAGAGAATTCGGCTAGCAAGCCGAGTGTATGCGTATGCACAATGTGGCGCAAGTCGGCCCCGCGGTGGGGTTGGAGAATCAGCGAGGCGCCGGGCCGAGCGTGGCGCGGGGGACGTAGTGGGTGGGGAACACCGCTTTCCGGTGCTCCTTTCCACGACCCTCGACGCGTTCCACGATAAGGCGGGCCGCCGCCCGGGACATCTCGTCGAGGTCGTACGCGACGGTGCTCAGCTGGATCAGCGCCCACGCCGAGGACGGCAGGTCGTCGAAGCCGACGACGGAGAGCTCGTCGGGCACCCGGGTGCCCAGTTCGGCCGCGGCGTTCAGGACGCCGAGCGCGACGACGTCGTTGCCGCAGACGATGACGGTGGGCGGCTTGGGTCGGTCCAGCAGTTCGCGGGCGCCGGCGTGGCCGGTCTGGAAGTCGAACGGTCCATGCAGCACGTTGCGGGAGACCAGCGTCAGGTCCTGCTCTTGGAGCAGGTCGCGGACCGCGGTCTCCCGTTCCTCGCCGGTGCTGGTGTTGCGTGGGCCGAAGATGGCGCCGATGCGTTCGTGCCCCTGCTCGGCCAGCGCGCGCACCATCTCGCGAACGCCGGGGACCGGGTCGACGGTCACCGCGTCCGCGGCGACGGATTGGGCGACCCGGTTGAAGTACACGAACGGCACGGCGCGGTCGCTCAGCCGGACCGGCAGCACGGAGTCCACCGTCGTGGTGGCGAGGATGACGCCGCACAGCCCGTTCGCGGCGACGTGGTCGGCCACCGGGCCCGACTCCGAGGACTCCGTGATCAGGACCAACTGGTAGCCCAGCTTCTCCAGTTCCGCGTGCATCGGGGCGATGACGTACGGGTAGAACTGGTTGTTCAGGTCGGTGAGGACCAGTCCGATGCTGGTGGAGCGCCCGACTGACAGGGCGCGGCCGATCGCGTTCGGCGAGTAGCCGAGCGCCGCCGCGGCCTCGCGGACGCGCTGCTTCGTCGCCGCGGACAGCCGCGAGTCGTCCCGCAGCGCCCGCGACACCGTGGGCTGGGAGACCCCCGCGAGCTTGGCCACGTCGTGACTGGTGACCATCACCCCTCCTTGCCTTGATCCGGAAGCCACGGACGCCGCGCAGCATATCCACGCCGTGCCCGGTGTCTCGTGCGTCTCTATCTCCGCGCGGTCTTGACGCTTCGTCGGCCGACCCGTTCAATGTGAGCATACGTATGCCTGAACCGGGAGTCCACATGCCACGCTACGTGAAGCGCGCCAGTTCGAAATCGTTCGCCGACGCCGGTCAGCGCGAGGTCGCGGACAAGGTGCGCGCCATCATCGAAGACGTCCGGGTGCGCGGTGACGACGCGGTGCGGACCTATTCGGCGCAGTTCGACGGCTGGGAGCCCGCGAGCTTCCGGTTCACCGACGACCAGGTCCGCGAGCAGATCGCCTCGCTGCCCCGGCAGGTGGTCGAGGACATCGCCTTCGTGCAGGACCAGGTGCGCAACTTCGCCCAGGTGCAGCGGGACTCGATGCGCGATGTCGAGGTGGAGACCCTGCCGGGCGTGCTGCTGGGGCACCGGCACGTGCCGATCGACGCGGTGGGCGCCTACGTCCCCGGCGGCAAGTACCCGCTCACCGCCTCCGCGCACATGACCATCGTGACCGCCAAGACGGCCGGTGTCGAACGCGTCGTGGCCTGCACCCCGCCGATCCGCGGCAAGGTGCCCGCGGCGACCATCGCGGCGATGAGCATGGCGGGCGCGGACGAGATCTACGTGCTCGGCGGCGTCCAGGCGGTGGCGGCCATGGCCGTGGGGACCGACTCCATCGCGCCGGTCAACCTGATCGCGGGCCCCGGCAACGCCTATGTCGCCGAGGCGAAACGGCAGTTGTTCGGCGAGATCGGCATCGACCTGTTCGCCGGGCCCACGGAGATCCTCGTCATCGCCGACGAGACCGCCGATCCGTTCGTCACCGCGGTCGACCTGCTCTCCCAGGCCGAGCACGGCGCCGACTCGCCCGCCATCCTGGTCACCACCGATCTGGCGCTGGGCGAGGAGGTCGCGCGCCTGATCGACCGCATCCTGCCTGGTATGTCCACTCGGGACTACGCCGAGCCCGCGTGGCGGGACCACGGCCAGATCATCGTGTGCGACGACATCGACGAGGCGTGGCGGGTGGCCGACTCCTTCGCCTCCGAACACGTCCAGGTGTTCACCGCCGAGCCGAGGCAGGCGCTGGCGAAGATGCGCAACTACGGCGCGCTGTTCCTGGGCGAGAACACCTGTGTCAGCTACGGGGACAAGGTGATCGGCACCAACCACGTGCTGCCCACGCTGGGCGCCGCCCGCTACACCGGTGGACTGTGGGTCGGCAAGTACCTCAAGACCGTGACCTACCAGGAGATCCGCAACACCGAGAGCAGTGCCGCACTGGGCCGCGTCTGCGGACGGGCCTCGCGCGTCGAGCTCTTCGAGGGCCACGCCCGCTCCGGGGACGTGCGTGCCTGGCGCCACGGCGGCGAACGGTTCGACTGGATCGACGAAGTGGCCGGAACGGGACAGCCCGCATGATCGACCTCAGTGGACGGACCGCGCTGGTCACCGGCGGCGGCAGCGGGCTCGGGGCCGCGATCGCGCGCGAACTCGCCCGCGCGGGCGCCCGGGTCATCCTTTCCGGCCGCGACCGCGCGGCGTTGGAGCGCACGGCCGGGGAACTGCTGGTGCCCGGCCGGGTGGAACCGGTCGACGTGGCCGACGCGGACAGCGTCGCCGCGCTCGCGGAGCGGGTCGGTGACGAGACCGTGTCCATCCTGGTGAACAACGCGGGCGTGGCGGGTCCCGTCGCGCCGCTTACCCAGGTGACGCCGGACGACTGGGACGAGGTGTTCGCCGTCAACGTTCGGGGCGTCTACCTGATGTGCCGCGCGTTCCTGCCCGGCATGGTCGACCGCCGGGCCGGGGACGTGGTCAACCTCGCCTCGGTGTCGGGCAAGCGGCCCCTGGCGCACCGCACCCCGTATTGCGCGTCGAAGATGGCCGTCATCGGGCTCACCTCCACGCTCGCCGCGGAGGTCGGTCCCTACGACGTCAGCGTGAACACGCTCTCGCCGGGGCCCGTGGACGGCGCGCGGATGGACCGCAACTTCCGGCTGGAGGCCGAGCGCGGCGGCACGACCTACGAGCAGGCCAAAGCGGCGTTCGTGAGCCGGGCCGCCCTCGGCCGGATGGTCACCGAGGACGAGGTCGGGCGCGCGGTGTTGGCGATCCTGGCGATGCCGGGGCTGACCGGCTCCGACGTCGACCTCTCCGCGGGAATGGTCGCCTAGATGGCCGGCCCGCTGAAGGCCCGTCTGCGCGCCGGGGAGCAACTCGTCGGCGCGTTGGTGCGGATGCCCGCCGAGGACGTCGTCGAGATGCTCGGCGTGGTGGGCTTCGACTTCGTGCTCATCGACTGTGAACACGGACCGGCCGACGTGGTGGCGCTGCGCCACCACGTGACCGCCGCGGACCTGCACGGCATGGCGGTCCTGGTGCGGATCGGCGCGGCCGAGAACGCTCTTGCCCTGCGCGCCCTGGACCAGGGCGCGCAGGGCATCGTGGCGCCGCACGTCGACACCGCGCCGGACGCCGACGCGCTGGTCCGCGCCGTGCACTACCCGCCACGCGGGGACCGCGGCTTCGCCACCTACCCGCGTGCGGGGCGGTTCGGCACCGTGGACCCGCTCGAACACCAGCGGCGCGCCGCCGACTCCACCCTGGCGGTGGCCATGCTGGAGTCGCCCGCGGCGGTCCGGGAGGCCCGGGCCATCCTTCAGACGGATGGGATCGACGCCTACCTGGTCGGCGCCGCGGACCTGCGCGCCGCGTCGGGAGACGGTGACCCGACCGTGCCGGAATCCCTCGACCTGGTCCACGCGGCCGGGCGGGACGCCGCGGTCGCGCGCATGGACATCGTGCCCGATGCGGCGGGCGCGGAGGCGGCGCTGGCGGACGGGGCGCAGCTGGTCGTCTACAACCTCACCCAGTGCCTGGTCACGCTGTTGCGGCAACTCCACGACATCCGGCGGCCCTGAGCCAGGCCGCCATGGCGGCGGCGGCCTGGTCCGGCGCTTCCAGCGGAACCAGGTGACCCGCGCCCTCGATGATCTCCAGTCGGGAGCGCGGGATCAGCCTGAGCATCTCCGTGTGCCGGTCCGGCGGACACAGGACGTCCCGCGCCCCGGCCAGCAGCAGTGTCGGCACGGTGACCCTGGAGAGCCCGGTACGTTCGTCGATCCGGGTGCCCTGGATCGCCAGGTGCCCGTCGAGCCCGGCGGCGCCGACGTCGTCGGCCATCCGCAGCACCCACTCGTCGAGCTCCGCGCGGCGGTTCCGCGGTGCCAGCAGGACCGGCAGCAGCTCGTGCTGCACATCCCGAGCGGTCGCCCCGCCCGCGAGCGCCTGCCGCTGCGCGGTCCACGCCGCGCGCTGCTCGGCCGTGGGGCCCCGGGAACTCGTCGACATCAAGCACAGCATGCTGACCCGTTCGGGCGCGCGGCGCACCAGAGCCATCGCCACGATGCCGCCGAGGCTCAGCCCGGCGAGGGCGAACCGGTCGGGCAGGCTGCTCAGCAGCGAGTCGACGCAGTCGTCCATGGTCGCGCCGACCAGCGGG
This sequence comes from Actinokineospora sp., assembly GCA_035540215.1. Lineage (GTDB taxonomy): Bacteria > Actinomycetota > Actinomycetes > Mycobacteriales > Pseudonocardiaceae > Actinokineospora. The sequence goes on from DATLIA010000241.1 coordinate 25,094, forward strand.
CGCGTCAGCGAGTCGACACCCTCCGACCGCAGGCGCTGAGCCACCGGCCCCCAGAGCCGGTCCGAGCAGTTCATCCCGGGCAGCAGCACCAGGGGACCGGTCACCCCTTCACCGACCCCGCGTTGAGGCCCTTGACGAGGTGCTTCTGCGCGATGAAGGCGAACGCGATCACCGGCAGCGTGAGGATGATCGCCGCGGCGCCCGCCTGTTGCAGCATCGGCAGGGTTTGCCCGAGCTGGGTGGTGATGAACACCGGCACGGTGCGAGCGTCCACATCGGTCAGGATGGCCGCGGTCAGGTACTCCTGGAAGGCGAACAGGAAGATGAACAGGCCCGCCGTGATGATGCCGGGCCGCATCATCGGGACCATGATCCGCCAGAGCACCTGTATCCGTGAACACCCGTCGAGCATCGCGGCCTCGTCGACCTCTTTGGGAATCTCGGCGAAGAAGTTGCGCAGCAGCCAGATGCTGAACGGCTGGTTGATCGCCACGAGGGCGAGCGCCATGGTCAGCTTGGTGTCGTAGATGCCCAGCGAACGGGAGATGTCGTACATCGGCAGCACGACGGCGAAGCGGGGCAGCGCGCGGAACACCAGGGCCACGATGAGCAGCGCGACGGACACCCAGCCGGGGAAGCGGGACAGCGCGTACGCGGCGGGCAGCCCGATCAGCAGGGCCAGCGCCGTGCTGATCACCGCGATGACCACCGTGTTGCTGAGGTTCACATAGAAGTTCGTCGTCTCCCAGAGGTCGACGAAGGCGTGGAACGTGGGCGTGTAGCTGAACACCGGCGGGTTCAGGAACGCCACGTCGGTCGGCTTGGTCACCGCCATCGCGGTCCACAGCACCGGGCTGAGCATCATCCAGCACACGATGATGAGACACGCGCCGATGAGGACGCCGCTCCAGCTCAGCTTGCGGGGGCCGCGCCGCGGCGGGCGGAGCGCGCCCACCTCTACGGGCGACGTTGGGGTGGTGATGGTCGCGGTCATGACTTCCGCGCCTCCTTCGCCATGTCCCGGATGAACGGGGACAGCATGAGCAGGATGATGACGATCATCAGGATGTTGATGGCGCTGCCGACGCCGAGCTGCTGCCCGCCGTCGCGGAAGGCGGTGTTGAAGATGTAGAGCATGATCGACTCGTTGCCGATCTGCTCCGCCTGCGGCGAGAGCGGGATCAGCTGGTCGAACACCCGCAGCACGTCCATGACACCGATCACCGCGACGAAGCCGAGTACGCCCCGGATGCTCGGGATGATGACGTGCACGTGGCGCATCAGCGGCGAGGCGCCGTCGATCTTCGCGGCCTCGATGATCTCCTCCGGCACGCCCTGCAGGCCCGCAAGGATCACCAGCATCGCGAAGGGCAGCATGTGCCAGACGACGTTGAGCCCGACCATCACCCGGTTCGGCCAAGGATCGGTGAACCAGTGGATCTCCAGGCCGGTGAGCGAATTGATCAGGTAGTTCACCATGCCGCCGAAGTTGTCGTCGAACAGCCAGGAGAACATCGACGCGCCGACGACCTGGGGCACCACATAGGACACCAGGAGGATACCGAGCACCAGCGGACGGGTCCGGGCCAGGCGGTTCACCATCACCGCGAGCAGGTAGCCCGCCACCAGCAGCACGGCGGTGACCGCGACGGTCAGCCCGACGGTGAACAGCACCGCCCTGCCGAACCGCTCGTCGGTGAGGGCCTGCTGGTAGTTGTCCAGCCCCACAAAGGTTCCGGACTCGCCGTAGTCGACGTCCTTGAAGCTCCACTCCGCCGTTCGGTAGAGGGGCACCATGAGCAGGCCGAACATCACCAGGAGGCTGGGCCATACCAGGGCAGCGAACTCGCGTCTGCGCATTTCGACACCGTTCCCGTCCAGGATGGCGGCGCCCCGTGGGACGCCGCCATCCGGTCGCACTCATCGATAGTCGGCCAGGACCTTCTTGGCGATCTCCTGCATCTGCTTGGTGCCGTCGGCGACGGACACATTGCCGATGAACACACTGGCGATCACCGGGGTGATCTGGTTGCTGATCTCGGAGGTCCACGGGTAGGGCTCCGCGGGCGGCGCGGCGTTGACCGACTCGATGGCCGCGGCGGCGTACGGGCTGCTCGTGGCGGTCACCATGCCGTCACGGGCTGGGTAGGCCGCCGGGATGGCCGCCTTCGACGCGTCCTCGCTGACCGAGGCCGCGATCAGCTCGAACAGCAGCTCCGGGTCCACCTGGGTGTTCTGCGGGATCGACCAGCCGTCGACCGACAGCGCGTTGTACCGCACGTCGCCGCCATCGACCACCGGCGGTGCGGCGAAGGCGAACTTGTCGTAGAACTTCGAGTTGGACTGCTGGACCAGGTCGTTCATCCGGCCGGAGAACATGATGGCCATCGCCGCGCCGCCGTTGTAGAGCTGCTGCTGCACCGCGGGCTGGTCGAACGTGGTCACCTGCGGGGCCAGGTACGGCTTGAGCGAGATCAACTGCTCCAACGCCTTCTGCGACTCCGGCGAGTCCAGGTTCGCGGTGTGGTCGTCCGGGTTGGTCAGATTCTTCCCCAGGGAGCCCAGGGTCGCGTCGAACGCGGTGACGATGTCCGCGCTGGCCTTCAGCGGAAGCGCGATCGGGTACTTGATCGTGCCCGCGTCCTGGATCTTCTTCGCGGCCTGCCGCATGTCCTCGAACGTCTTGGGCGGCTGGAGGCCGAGTCCGTCGAAGACGTCCTTGCGGTAGACCATGACCAGCATCTGCGCCTGCATCGGGATGGCGTAGAGCTTGCCCTTGTAGGTCATCGCCTCGCGCATGCCCTTGTTGATCTTGTCAAGGCCGTACTCGGCGGAGAACTTCGTGAAGTAGTCGTCGAGCGGCCGCAGCTTGCTCTTGTCGGCGTACTTGGGGATGACGAAGCCGTAGGTCTCGACGACGTCGTAGGTGCCGGTCTCGCCCGCCAGGGTCGCGGTGGTCTTCTGCACCTGCCCGCCGAAGTCGATCGGCTCGTGCTTGACGGTGACGTCGTTCTTCGAGCACGACTTGATCATCGTGTTGGTGAACGGGTCGATCGCCGAGGAGTTGTACGCGAGGACGTCCACGTCGACCGCCTGCGCGGGCTTGGCGAAGTCGCAGGCGACCTTGGCCGCGGTCTCCGCGCCGGTCCGCGAACCGGCACCGCATCCCGCGACCACCACGACGGCGGCCGCGGCGCAGAGCGCCGTCACCATCCTTCGGCGCTGCTGGGAACTACGCATGGACAACTCCTGTTCGTGTTTCGGCTGCGGTCCGACCGGGGGCTCCGGCGATGAGATCCAGCCTGATCTGAGCGCTGTCGCGGTGCGCGACGAGCCCTTCGTAGTCCGAAATGGTCACCACGGGGCGGGCCTGTTCGGCGGTCCCCGCCTGGGTGGCGTGCTGGTAGGTGAGTGTCTTGAGGAATCCGCCCACCGACAGACCCGCGGTGAACCGCGCGCCGCGGGCGGTGGGAAGCACGTGGTTGGTCCCGGACATACCCTTGTCGGCATAGGCCACTGTGGACCATGGGCCGAGGAACAGCGACCCGTAGTTGCGCAGCGCCCCGAGGTACCAGTCGAGGTCGTCGGCGATCACCTCGAGGTGTTCCGGCGCCAGGATGTCCATGATCGACACCGCGGTCTCGCGGTCCTCCGCGAGGTACACCGTGCCGTGGTCGCGCCAGGCGGGACCGGCGACCTCGCGCGTGGCCAGGCCGGCGAGTATGCGCTCGATCTCCAGGGGCACCTGGGTCGCCAGGCGCCGCGACGTGGTGACCAGACTGGCGGCCGACGTGGGGCCGTGCTCGGCCTGGCCGAGCAGGTCGATGGCGACCATCGCGGCGTCGGCCGAGTCGTCGGCGATGACCGCGACCTCGGACGGCCCGGCGAGCACATCGATGCCGACCCGGCCGTAGAGCTGACGCTTGGCCTCGGCGACATAGGCGTTGCCCGCGCCGACGATCATGTCCGACGGCTCGCCGTCGAGCAGCCCGAAGGCCATGGCCGCCAGCGCCTGCACGCCACCGACGCTGTAGATCTTCTCCGCCCCGGACACATGCGCCGCGTAGAGGACCGCGGGGTGCGCGCGTCCGCCGAGCGACGGGGGAGTGCACGCCACGATGTTGGGCACACCCGCGACCCGCGCGACGCCGACGGTCATGAACGCGCCCGCCAGCAGCGGGAACCGCCCCGCGGGCAGGTACGCGCCGACGTTGGCGACCGGCACATGCTTCTGCCCGCACACCACGCCGGGAATGACCTCGTCCTCGAAGTCGACCAGACGGGCGCGCTGCATCTCGGCAAACCGCCTGGTCCGCTCCGCCCCCGCGTCCAGCGCCACCCGCAGGTCGCCCGGCAGACTCGCCGCCGCGCGGTCGACCTCCGCCGTTGTCACCTCCAGTGACGAACCGGTGAAGCCGTCCAGTTCCTCGGCGTACCTGAGCACGGCGTCCATGCCGTCGCGCTCGATGTCGGCGAGCATCGCCGAGACCTTGGCGGCCACCGCCGGGTCCTGCTGGTCGGGCACGCCGGACATCGCGGGCTCCTTGATGACGGAGAAGGTCCCGGTGACGCGTGACTTGTCTGAGAGGCTGAGGTGCATACGCATACATTGACAGTTGTGACGCGCGACACAAGGGTGTACGGAAGATGAACCTGACGTCGGGACTCGCTCAAGGAATCGGTTCTTGATCAGGAGTCGCCACAGGCCGCGCGGCGAGGCGCGGCCTGCATACGTATTCCATGGGACCGCCCGCTACGGGATCACGGAGATCCACATCGGGACGCCGAGCTTCTGGAAGATCAGCGTCGCCGAGGCGAGTTCCGCCTTGGCGAAGTCGAAGAGCGTGTCCTTGCGCAGCGTGCGATCGCTGCGGTGGATCGCGTAGACGACGGCGCTGGGCCGGTCGCCGAGGGCGTCGGCGCGACTGGGGTCCAGCTTGGAGACCTTCTCGACGAACATGTCCCACGTGGTCTTCTCGACCAGGTTCTCCACGGCGACGATGCCCTGGGCGAACAGGTGGCTCAGCGGGCCGGAGCCGGTCCGGGAGTTGACCCGCTTGACGTGAATCAGTTCCTGATTCGGTCCCAGGAGATCGCAGGCCTCGAAGCCCTGCCTCCCCCTCGTCGGGCGAAGGAGATCTCGGTCGAGGCAGAGGAACCCCTCCTGCCCACGAGGGTTTGGGCCTCGTCCATCACATACAGGGCGCCGAGCGGACGGTCGGCCGCCGGGTTGCGCTTGATCACAAGATCACCACACCCCTCTGCCTGACTCATCACCCGGCGACCCCGCTGCGCCAAGAGGAGGTGATCGAACGCGCCCGGCGTGACAACACGTGACCGCGAGTGTCGTGAGCGCGCTCTGGCTGAGGGTCTGCAACCGAGTCGCTCGTCCACCGCTGCCTCACTTCAGTTTCGTGCGTGGATAGATGAGTCGGACAAGGGCGAGGTTGAGATCCATGTCGGCTTGGCTGGAGACCTGGTGCACCTTGTAGTTGAAGGAGATGGTCGCATCGCCTGAGATGATGTTGATGTAGGACCCGTCGGTGGTCGCGACGTCGCCGAAGCCTTGAACCTCTTTGCGATCGCCGTTCTTGATCAGGGTGCGGAAATAGTCCGCCTGGGCTTGCGCGCTCGGCTCGCTCTCGTCCCAGACGATCAAGAGTGCCGGGGCGCCGTAGTCGACCGGGGTGAGGCGCCAGATGCAGGACAGATCGCCGCGGAAGCCGGGGCTTAGCCCGTCGACCTGCCACACCCGGTAACCCGTGAGCCGCTCGACCTCGGCGACGGTCGCCAGCAGGCAGACCTTGTTGGTCGCCGCGTCGCCGTGCTGCTCGGCCGGTTTCGCTGGTTCGGACGGCGGGGAGGACTCGGCGGGCGCGTCTGTCGCCGGAGCCGTGTCACCGGCGGGCATCGCGGTTGGGACGCCTGCGATCGCGCCGCTCGAGCACGCGGTCAGCGTGGCGAAGACAGCGAGGGCCACGATGAGTGTTGTCGTGCGCATGACTCTCCTCCTGTCACCGGTCAGATCCGGCATTGGGCTTGGTCTGGGTGGTAGCCCTTGAGCGGAGGCAGGTCCTTCATGATCTCGGTCGCGACTTCGTATTTGATGTCACTTCCGACCACCTGTCTCAGGTAGCTCGCCGCCCCGGCTGAGACTTGGAAGCCCGCACCGCCGCCGACGGCCAGCTTGAGGGTGCCCTGGACGCAGACACCCCAGGGCGCCGTCGTGTCCGAGCCGCGCAGGATGGACAGGGAGACGATGAACTTGCCGTACGGTCCGGCGAGCAGTGCGGGCACGCCGAGTCCGACGAGCACGCGCAGCTCCCAGGCCAGGACCATCGCGCTGATGCCGACCGAGACTCCGTCGATGTTCTTGACCAGGCCGGTCTCGGTTTGCCGCAGCGTCGGGGCGACGGCGGCGCCGCCCTTGACCCCCAGCGGTCCGTCGAGGCCGTATTCCGCCCGGGTCGTCAAAGTCGAGTTCTTGGCACTGAACGCCAGCTGGACGATGGTCTTCCACTTGATCTGCACCGTCATGGGGGGCACACCGGGCTCGGGCGGAAGTTGCACGTTCAGCTCGACCGGCAGCTCGACCCGGTAGCGACGGGTGTCGTTGACGCCGGTGCCCAGGCCGAGTCCAATGTCGACAGTCATGCCCGTGATGCCCTCGATAGCCGCCGTGAGGCTGCCGCTGGCTCGTCCGGCGACGATGTCGTACGCCGTGACCACGCGCAGGTCCTTCGTCTTGAAGGCGATGTCGAAGCCGCCCTTGATTCCGCCGGAGTTGTCTCCCGACTTCCCCAACGTGACCTTGTACAAGGCGGTGATGCCCATCGTGTTGTCGGTGACGTACGGCTCCCACTCCCAGTTGCCGACGGTCACTTTGAAGCTGTTCTTGCGGGCAGGCGGCAGTATCGGCTGGGACGCGACGAGCGCCGCGGGCTTGGCCATCGACTGCGGTACGAGGGGTTCGTCGGCGACATCGAGCCGCCCGGCGAGTTCGGGCACGGGTTGGAACACCAGGTCCGCGGGGTCGATGGGCTGAGCGCGCCGCAGGTGCAGCGTGCGGAAGACCTCGGTCAGCTGGACGGGTGCGAGCGTGACCTTGATGCCCGCATCCGTCTCAGAGCGGCGAGCGATCCGGCCGACGGCGCGGCTGGTGACGAAGGCGATCTTCCCTACCGTCAGCTGGTCTACACCGGCCGCGGCCGGGTCGAGTGTCCAGATCAGACCGTCCGCGCTCGACGACCGGATCGCCGCCGGGCCGCCGCCCACCCGGACGACGTCAGGCTGGTACTCGACTGCCGGGTCGTCCTTCGGGCCGTAGCCGTAGGTCGGTGCCCCCTCGCTCTCTCCCGGTTCGCGTCCGCCCAGATTGGAATCCACGGCAGGCGAACAGGCACACGCGACCATCACAATCCAGGCGACCCAGATGGATCGTTGCCGAATCCTCGCCATTTCATCTCCAATCGGGTCCCGACTAGCCCAGCCGCTCGACGGCCGCCCGGAGCAACGCGGTCGTCATGTCTTCGGTCGCCCACCCCGCCGGGATGATCGCGGCGACGGCCCGGTCGTCGAGCAGTGCCTCGGCTTTGTAGCCGTTGCCGAAAGTGCCTTTCGCGATGTACGCCTTCCCGCCGATTCCGGTCAGTTCGCGGTACCCGCTCGCGTCGGTGTCCGGTGACCATTCGCCTGGGGGGAAGAGGCGTACGCGAATCGCCTGCGGCGCGGCCCACTCGCACGCGCCGACGAAACGTTTGCCTGCCGAGAGCTTGTGTTCCGTGATCGAGGCGACGGTGTCGACAGGAACCGCGTCGCACACCGTGTCCGCGGTGACAGCGGACAAATCGACCGCTTTGCCCTGTCCCGCGCCAGGCGTCGACCCGCCCGTTCCTGGGCCCGCCTCTCCACCGCACGCCGCCAGCAGCCCGAGTGCGGCGAACAGGAGTACCGCGAGTGGACGAGATCTCGTTACGTTTCGCATGGGTCAGCCACCGCTTTCGCTAGCGCCGCGGCCCACTCGTCGTACGCCGCCGCGGTCGGGTGCAGCTCGTCCTCGAGCCACATCTGCTTGTCTGCCTGTTCCTCGAAGATCCGCTTGAGGTCGACATGCGTCGCGCCAACGGCTCGCCCCTCCTCGATCAGGGCGGCGTCGAACTCGATCCGCTTCGCGGTGAGCTCCTCGCGGGACCCGTAGCCCTCACCGACCGGTGTCCGGTCCCAGAACTGCTGGCTGATGGTCACGACGGTCGTCCCCGCGTCGGTCAGCTCGCGCAGGATGGTGCGGACGTTGCCGCGGTACTCCTCGACACCGACACCGTTGGCGACGTCGTTCCCGCCGACCATGAGCGTGACCAGCGTCGGCTTGAACGTGGCGGCCGCGGGCAGTTCCTCACCGATCACGTCGGCACTCTTGTAGCCGGTGACGGCCACGTTGCTCAGTTCGACATCGCACCCCTTCTCCCGCCAAAGCGCGGCGAGTCGAGATGGATAGGTCTGCTCGGTGGACACACCCTCGCCGGAGGTCACGGAGTCGCCCAGCGCCAGGTAGCGCACGGAACCCGAGGACTTCGGAGCCGATGGACCGCGGGGCGCGGTCGCGGATCCAGGCGGGTCGACCCCCATCGGAGTGGCGGAGCAACCGGCCAGTAGCAGTGCGGTGAGGGTTCCACTCACCGTGAGCGTCACACGGGAAATCGTCATGTCCACCTCAACGAAATCTCGATCGTCCGGACGCGTTCGGTCCGCACTTCGTCATGGCTTGAACATGGCGGGAGCCGGTATAGCTTTGGTAAAACGCCAAGTCGGGGGCGTTATGAGATCAGCTCAACGCCTCGGTGGGGGATAGGCGGGCGGCGCGGGCGGCGGGGTAGGCGCCCGCGAGGGCGCCGACCAGCGCGGCGATGGCCAGGCCACCGACCAGCGACGTCGGGGGGAAGACGGCGGGCCAATTCTTCAGCAGGGCGTACCCGCTGGTGACGGCCACCGCGACCAGGGTTCCCGCGGTGCCGCCGAGTGTGGACAGCAGGACGGACTCGGTGATGAACTGGCCGCGGATCTGTCGGCGGGTGGCGCCCAGTGCGCGGCGCAGGCCGATCTCCCGGCGGCGTTCCAGTACCGCGATGACCATCGTGTTGGCCACGCCGACACCGCCCACGAGCAGCGCGATCCCACCCAGCGCGAGGAAGAGCGCGTTGTAGGAGGTCTCGGTCAGCCGTTGGGCGGCGAGTGCCTCGGAGGGCAGCCGGACCAGGACCTCATTGGGGCGCTGCGGGTCGATGGTGCGGCCGAGTACCCCGCGCACGGTTTCGACCTGGGCGTCGTGCGCGCGCAAGTACAGAGTGGTCGGATTGCCGGTGAAGTCCAGACGTTCCTCGGCGACGGTCCAGCCGACGAGCGCCGAGCGTTCGATCTCTGGGGCGAGTGGCATCTTGTCGAGGACGCCGACGACGGTGAACCACTGCCCGCCGATCCAGACCTTGCGCGGGTTTCCCGGGGTGATCTTGTCGATGCCCAGTCTGGTGGCGGCCTCGGCGCCGAGAACGGTGGTGGGGAAGCGTTCCGTCGCGGCGGTCAGGAACTGTCCGCTGTGGACTGTCCCGTTCAGAGTGTCGAGGAAGTCGGGGTGCGCCGCGTACACGGACAGCCCGCTGGTCTCGGATTCCGGGACCTTGTCGGTGCGGCGGACGGTCGCGGTGAGCGTACCCGTCTCGGTGGCCGAGGTGACCGGCGCGATCCGGCGCACCATGCCCAGCGCGGTGCGCGGGAGTTCGGCGGGCTTGCCGTCGATGGTCTTGCCCACCTGGGCCACTAGGAGGTTCGGGCCGAGTGCGGCCATGCTCTCGCTCAGCGCTTGGGCGCTGGAGGCGGGGATGCTGACCACGGAGACCATGGCCGCGATGCCGATCGCGATGCCCGCGGCGGACAGCACGGCGCGCAGTGGCCGGGTCCGCATGCCGTGTGCGCCGGAGGCGAGCACGTCGCGCGGACCGAGTCGGCGCGGCTTCGGCAGCGGGATCATCGAAACACCTCCGTGCGGGCCCCGGTGTCGAGGCGGATGGTGCCGTCGAGCATGTCGACCCGGCGGGGCGTCGCGGCCGCGATCTTGGGGTCGTGGGTGATGATCACGACTGTCGTGCCCGACCTGGTCAGGTCGGTGAGCTGGGCGAGGATCTCGGCGCCGGTGGCGCTGTCGAGGTTGCCGGTGGGCTCGTCGGCGAGGACCAGGGCCGGTTCGGTGACCACGGCGCGGGCGATGGCGACCCGCTGGCGTTCGCCGCCGGACAGCTCGCCCGGCTCGTGCCACGCGCGGTGGGCCAGGCCGACACGGTCGAGCGCGGCCATGGCCAGGTCGCGCCTGCGCCTGCGGGGGAGTCCGGCGTAGGCGAGGCCGGTGGCGACGTTGTCGACGGCGGGGAGACCGTCGGTGAGGAAGAACCGCTGGAACACGAAGCCGATCCAGTGGGCGCGGACCGCCGAGAGCCCGCGGTCGGACAGCCCGGCGACGTCGTGGCCGTGGATCTCGACGCGGCCCGTGCTGGGGCGGTCGAGGGTGCCCATCAGGTGCAGCATCGTGGACTTGCCAGAGCCGGAGGGACCGACGATCGACACCAGTTCGCCGGGTACGACGGTCAGGGATACCGCACGCAGGGCGTGGACGTCGCCGGGATAGGTGCGGCTGACCCCGTGCAGCGCGACGATCGGTGCGGTCATGACGTGGTCACGACCTTCAGGCCCGAGGTCAGGCCGGGGCCGGACACCTCGACGTCGCCGTCGACGAACAGGCCGGTGGTCACCGCCAGCAGCCGGGTCTGGCCCGTCTCGACGACCTCGACGGCGTAGCCGCCTTCGGCCAAGGCCAGGAGCGCGCCGATCGGGACCGTGAGCACTCCCTTGCGGCTCGCGGCGACCACGCTCACGGTCACCTTGCCTGAGTCGACGTCGCCGAACGCGGCGGCGTCATCCAGGGTGACCGTGGCGACGGTGCCCTGGTCGGACTGGCCGCCGTCGCCCCCTGGGGCGCCGCCGGACCCCGTGGCGGCGGCGACCGCCGCCACGGTTCCCGTCCCCGTCTTGTCCGCGATCGAGAGCGTCACCTTGGTACCCGCTTTGAGCAGGTCGGCCTGGGTGGACTTGAGCTCGACCGTGATGGCCTTCGCGGTGCCGGTGTACTCCAGAACCTTGCCGGTGCCCGGATCGCCGAGCGTCGCGGTGACCTTGTCGACGCGGATCCTGCCTGTCGTGATCACTACGTCGCCCGCGCCGAGCACGCCGCTCTGATCCACCCCGAGCGACTTCTGCCATTTCTTGATCGCGGCGGCGGTGGCCTCGGTGAACTTCTTGTCCGGTGCGCCGAAACCGCCGAACCCGAGCGCGCGGAGGTTCTCCTCGACGACCTTGACGTCCGGGCCGTCGGTCATTCCCGCCGCGAGGTCCCGATAGAGCGGCATGTCGGAGAAGAACAGCGGTACGGGCCGGGCGTCCACCGAGTACACCGGTTTGCCGCGGTCGAGCACGGTGCCGGGGGAGGGGAGCGCGGTGATCGTCCCGGCCTTGCGCCCGGTGAGCGGGGACGCTTGCCCGTAGCCCAGCGACCCGGTGAGTGAGCGCTTCTCGGTGAGGTCCTTGACCGCCACCGCCACGGTTGCCGCCTGCGACGGTGGCTGTGGCTCGTCCGCGGGGCGGCGGTCGGGCAGGCGGGTCAGCACCAGCGCCGCGCCCGCCGCCGCGACCGCGACCACCACGGCGGCCACGCCGACCCAGCGCGCCCGGCTGCGCTCCCGGCCGCGCCGGGGTCCGGTCTTGCTCATCCGCCGACCACCACGCCGCCCGACGAGCTGCCTGACCCGCCGCTGGAACCCTCCGGCAGGGAGCCCTCCACGGAGGCGCTTCCGCTCACGGTCTGGCCCCCGCCGCCAAGGCAGGCGTCCATGGCCTTCTTCACCGTCTCCGAGTCACCGCCGGTCCAGGTGAGCTCCGGCTTCTCCGCGGTCGGGTCCGGGACCTCCAGCCCATGCTCACGCAGGCACTTGGCCTGGGCGCGCCTGGCGTCGAGCCCCGCGGCGTCGAGCTTCGGCGCGGCGCCGCCGTTGGGCAACAGCGGCGTACACGCCCGCGTCGCCTCGGCGTCCATGCTGCCTGCACCGTCGATCAGGAGGCCGCCGTCGCCGCCCTGCACAGGCTTCACCTCGACGTCGACACCGTGCTCGCGCATGCACTTGGCGTAGGCATCGAACTTGTCCCTGTCCGAGGCGTTCGCCGCGGCGGACGGCTGCGCCGAACTGGACAGCGACGCCACCTCCGGTGCCTTGTCCGTCGCGCCCGCGCAGCCGCCGAGCACTCCCAGTGCCACCACCGCGATCGGCGCCACTCGCCACCAACTGGTCATCGAACCTCCTCAGGTCGTGCGACCAGTTCTACGGCCGGGCGGATTCCGGCCCGATAAGCGAAGTCGCTTATCTTGCGCTTAACCGTCCATGGCGGACACTGGCCGAATGCGCGTGCTGGTCGTGGAGGACGAACGCCTCTTGGCTGACGCGGTCGCCGAGGGGCTGCGCCGCTCGTCCATGGCCGTCGACGTCTGCTACAGCGGCGACGCGGCTCTTGAGCGCGTCGGCGTGCACGACTACGACGTGGTCGTCCTCGACCGCGACCTGCCCGGTGTTCATGGCGACGACGTCTGCCGGGCGGTCCTGGCCGCGGGTGGCGAGGCCAAGGTGCTGATGCTCACCGCCGCGGCGGCCGTGGAGTCCAGGGTCGCCGGGCTCGCGGTGGGCGCCGACGACTACCTCACGAAGCCGTTCGCCTTCGCCGAGTTGGTCGCCCGCGTGCAGGCGCTGGCCCGGCGGGTCCGACCGGCTCTCGCTCCGATCCTGGAGGCGTCTGGCGTGGTCCTGGACCGGCCCCGGCACCAGGTGTCCCGCGACGGCAGGCACGTGGCTCTGTCGCCGAAGGAGTTCGCGGTGTTGGAGGTCCTCATGCGGGCCCAGGGCTCGACGGTGAGCGCTGAGGACCTGCTGGAGAAGGCGTGGGACGAGCACACCGACCCGTTCACCAACGCCGTCCGCGTCGCGGTCATGACCCTGCGGCGGAAACTCGGCGACCCGCCCGTGGTGGAGACCGTCCCCGGCGCCGGTTACCGGATCAGGCCGTGACGCGGCTGCGGTGGTCGGTCCGCACCCGCCTGGCGACCCTGTTCGGGGCTCTGTTCCTGGTCGGGGGCGCGGTGGTCCTGCTGCTGAACTACCTCTTGGTGGACCAAACGGTCCCCGACGCCTCAGGATTCCTGACCGCGACCGCGACCGCGACCGCGACCGCGACCGCGGCTCCCGGCTCGACAGCCATGACCGGCCAGGCCACCGCTACCGGCAGCGCGCCGATCACCGGCAACCTGCCCGCGGCGGGAGGCGTGACCATCAGCGGCAGTTCGGCGGCGGTGGCCGTCACGGAGTTCCGCGCGTCGACCATGCGTACGCTGCTGTGGGTGTCGGGGCTGACGCTGATCGCGGTCGGCGGGCTGGCCGCCCTACTCGGCTGGGTGATCGCGGGCCGCGCGCTGCGACCCGTGCACACGGTCACCGCCACCGCGCGCGAACTCGGCGCCGCGGACCTCGACCGCCGCATCAACCTCGGCGGGCCCGACGATGAACTCCGGGAACTCGCCGACACCTTCGATGGCATGCTCGACCGACTCGCCCACGCCTTCGACGCCCAGCGCCGGTTCGTCGCCAACGCCTCCCACGAACTGCGCACCCCGCTGGCCGTGCAGCGCACTCTGATCGAGGTCGCGATGACCGACCCAACCGCGAGCCCCGACCTGCGCCGCCTGGGCGGGCACCTACTCGACACCAACGAGCGCAGCGAACGCCTCATCGAGGGCCTGCTCGTGCTCGCCCGCGGCGACCGGGGCCTGGCCACCCGCGAGCCGGTGCGGCTGGACCGCGTGGTGGCCGAGGTGCTGGCCGCCACCACCGCGATGGCGGGCGAGCGCGGGATCACCGTGACCAGCCACCTTCGGCCCCGCACTGTCGACGGCGACCCGAGCCTGCTGGAACGCCTGGTCACGAACCTGGTGCACAACGCCGTCCGCTACAACCACGACGGCGGCACCGTGTCGATCGCCGTGGCCGACGAACCCGCGCTGGAGATCACCAACACCGGCGCCTCCGTACCGGAGGACATGGTCCCCGACCTGTTCGAACCCTTCCGCCGCCTTGGCGACGACCGAACCGCCCAGGACGGCGCGGGCCTGGGCCTGTCCATCGTGCGTTCGGTGGCTGAGGCCCACGGTGGCGACGTGCGCGCGGAGCCCAACCCTGATGGCGGACTCCGGGTGACGGTCTCGCTGCCCCTTGCCCATGGCTACCTGGTCACGCCCACCACCCGGACCGCAGGTTACGGTCAGCGAAAGTAACCGTGGCGTACGCCGCAGGGGTCACGCGCGCGCGAAACTGGGGTCACATGCGTTCCACAATGGGTCATGCCGCCGTGGCGGTCTGCGTCGCACTGGGTGCCGTTGCTTGCGGGGGGACTGTCGGCCCCGCCGCGCCGAGCGCGCAGTCGACCGCGTCCACGGTGTCGACTTCGGTCCAACCGACGACGACCACGGCGACCACGTCGGCGCCGTTGATCATGCCGAAGACGTACGCGAATTGGACGATGGTGCGCGACGAGGCCAGTGGCTTCGCCGCGTCGTTGCCCGTGCCCGCGTCCGCTGACGAGACGGTCAAGGATCCTCCTCAGCGGGTCTACACGATGCGGCTCAGCAGGCAAGCCGGGGGTGCGGATCTCACTGTGGCGTTCATGGACGTGGTGATTCCGCCTGCGAGGCTCGAGTCGTTGGCACGGGCCAAAGTGGACACGGTCAAGTCGACCGGCGGGACCGAAGTCTCGATCACCGACATGAAGCCCACGCTGCACCCGGGTCGGTTCGCCGCGATCGATTTCACCACTTCCTACGTGATGAACGGCGTGAAGACGGTGATGTGGAGCCGCTACATCGCGGGTCCCAAGAGTTTCGTCGTCGTGTCCGCCGGGGTGACTGGTGCGGCGATCGCCGCAGAGCCGCTTGGCCAGGTGCGCGACTACTACGACCGGACCGTCGCAGGCGTCGTCGCCATCTGACTCCCTGATGGGCGCCGAGGGCCACGTACCCGGCGGCCGTGATCGACTTCGCGTCACGGCCGCCGGGTGGGTGTGGATCAGTAGACGCTGCTGGGCATCCACTGGTCGTAGCCGTAGGCGATGCGCAGTTCCTGTGTCGCGTTCCAGTTCCACTTCTGGAGTCCGGCCTTGGCCGGATCACGTGGCTGTAGCGTGACTTCGCCGCCGTGGGTGGTCGCGGCGGTGGCCACCAGATTCGGGTCGCGCGGCTGGAACAGGTAGCCGTCGCCGCTGAGCTGCCAGCGCCCGTTGCCGTCGTACTGGCCGACCTGGTCCTTGCATTGCCACACCTCCACGGGCGTGCCCGCGACGGCAGGCGGGGCGTTCAGGCAGTAGCCCGATCCCTGGCCGTTGTTCACCTGGCGGGCCACCGGGTTCGCCGACCACTTCTGGTCGGCCGACCCGAACTCGCACGTCCACGACAGCAGCTTCGCGCCGTTGGACGGTGCGTTGCCCGGCACGTCGAGGCACCAGCCGTTGGTCGTGGTGGTCAAGTTGCGGAACGCGCCGGTCAGGGTGGTGAAGTTCAGCTTCTGGTTGGCCGAGGAGTCGCAGCGGGCCAGCGTCATGGCCGCGCCGACCGGATTGGTGCCTGCCGCGTGCGCGGCGCACAGGGTGGGATCGGCCTTGACCCGCACCAGGTCTCCGTCGATGATCCACTTTTGGGCGTTGCCCCCGTTGCAGTCCCACATCTGCAGGCGCGAGCCCGGCGTGAACCTGCTGAAGTCGACGTCCCAGCAGCGGTCGTGGGTGAGCTGCGAGTGGATGGACTGGTTGGTGGGGTCGTACCACCAGCCCTGGTTGCGCCCGCCGTGACAGAGGTAGGACAGCAACCGGTACCCATTGCGGCTGGAGTATCCGTCCGTGTCGACGCACAGGCCGGTGGCCGGGTTCTGCACCTGCTTGAAGTCCAGCAGCCCGGCACGGAACACCGAGCTGTTCGTGCTGGCCGGGTCGTAGCAGGTGCCGGTCGCGGCGGTCGAGCCGAACATGTCGCGCATGCAGCGGGCGAACGCCTCATGGCCTGCGACGTTCGGGTGCCAGGACTGCCGCCAGGCGTTGGGATCGAAGACGTTGCCGGAGGAGTTGTACAGGCCGGTGACCCACGGGCTCTGGGTGCACGGCTCGTGACCAGCGAATAGGCGGGAGGCGTCGGCGTAGCGGGTGCCGGTGCTCAGCGCGGCGTCGCGTACCGCCTCCTCGAACATGGGCACGACCTTGTTGCGGCCCGCCGCGTGGTCGGCGAGGTAGAGCAGGCAGCCGCCCGCGTACCAGCCGGGGAAGTTCGGGTTGTCCTCCACGTCCGGGCTGACCGGACTCGGGTAGGAGGCCACGATCAGCTGGTAGTCGGCCTGCTGGTAGCCCGCGTCGCGCATGATCGCGCGGATGTCGGCGATGCCGCCCTTCAAGCCGTTGCGCACCACGGTGAACCGGGCGACCTCGTTGCCGGACTCGCTCTGCCAGCAGGTGCCCTTGAGGAAGATCCGGTTCTCGCTGCACTTGGTCATCAGCGGGCCGAACTCGACGCCGCCGTAGTCGTTGGCGCCCATCACCAGCCAGATCATCTTGACCTTGGTGTTGCGGGCCTGGATCGCGAGCTTGTTGCCCTGATTGTCGCCGGGTTCGAACGTTCCAGGGCCCTGAAAGCGCAGGTTCTCGTTGCGGCCGCCCGAGCAGGCGATGTTGCTCTTCACGTCGGCCGGGATGTCCACGACCTTGATCGCGGCCTTGACCGAGCGGTGGCAATAGCTGGTCGGACCGTTGGTACCCGGCTCGTAGAGGTTCAGGTCATAGGCGCCCTCACCGGAGATCTCACTGTCACCGGCGCTGATCACGGAGGTCTTGCGCTGCTCGATCGGGCGAATCTCCGGGCTGCCGTACAGGGCGGTCGCCTCCGCGGCGCGGATCGCCTCCAGGGAGGCAGGCAGCGGCACCACATCGGCCGCGGCCGCTGGCGTTGCCGGTAACGCGATGAGGCTGAGCGCCGCGACAGCCACCGCGGACACGGCGGCCGCGCATCTGGTGCGATCCATGGACTCTCCTCGCAGGGGTAAGGAGTGAAGTGGTCTGGATCACCTTCCCACAGCGCGGCCGATTCGTGAAGAATCCTCACTACTGGGTCACCTGACGCGATCAACGGGCACACTGTGGGGGTGACCGTCAGCTACGCCGTGCGCGTCGAGTTCAACGATCCCGCTGTACGCGATCAGTACGCGGCGTGGATCACCGGTGGCCACGCGGCGGCGGTGGTCGCCGCGGGTGCCCTGTCGGCTGAGGTGGTCGCGCTCGACGACGGCGGGTTGGAGATGCGGTATCGCTTCGTGGACCGGGCGGCCCTGGCCGCGTACCAGGACGGTCCCGCGGTGGCCCTGCGCGCCGACGGAGCCCGACGGTTTCCCGCAGAGTCGCTTGTGGTGACCCGCTGGACAGGTGAAGTGATCAACCGGATCTGACCTGCCAAGTCCAATAACCGGTTTCCCGGCAGCGTCTCGCCTGATAGAACCAATGGAATGGTGGGTCGCGGCATTGTCGTGGTCGGCGCGGGCATCGTCGGAGCGTCCGTGGCCTATCACCTGGCCGGGCGCGGCCGACCCATCACGGTGATCGACGCGGGCCTGCCTGGTTCGGGCGCCACCCGCGTGTCCTTCGACTGGATCGGGCGACCGGTCACCTGCGACTTGCCATCGGCGCCGCTGCGCTACCTCGCACTGGACGAGTACCGGCGGCTGGAGGCGGAGCTTCCGGAATTGTCGATCAGCTGGTCGGGTTCACTCAGCTGGGACGGCTTCGATGAGACCCCGGGGCCGCGCACAGTCGATGTCGCGGCGCTGGAACCGCACCTGCTCGATCCTCCGACCGTAGCCGTCCATCGGCGGGAAGACGCGGCGGTCGACCCGGTCGCGGCGACCGATCTCCTGATCGCCGCCGCAGCCGACCGGGGCGCGCGGTTGCTGACCGGGGTGCGGGCGACCGCCATCGACCACCAGGCGGGCGCCGTGAGCGGCGTGCGGACGACCGCGGGAGTCGTTCCCGCTGAGACCGTCGTTCTCGCAGCCGGAACCGGCTCGGCTTCCCTGTGCTCCGGGGTCGGCATAGCCCTGCCGGTCAAGCCGTCACCGGCCATCCTTGTCCGGTTGCGCGCGGCGCCGGGCCTGGTCCGAACGATCATCGCCACGCCATCGCTGGAGGCTCGCCAACTCGATGACGGCATGGTCCTGGCCCCCGCCGCGTACGGCGGCGAGACGGATCAGGCCGCGCTGCTGAGGACCGCCCGACGGGTCCGCGACCGGTTTGCTTCCTCCTTCGCCGGGGCCGGTGGCACGAAGGTCGTCTCCGTCGAGATCGGCAGGCGTCCGATGCCCGCCGACGGCGAACCGATCATTGGCCGTCCCGCGGGCACTCAGGGTCTGTACATCACCGTGATGCACTCGGCGATCACCCTGGCCGCCGCGGTGGGCCGCCTCGCCGCCGCGGAGATCCACACCGGACTGCCCGCCCCCGAACTCGCCGGTTGCCTGCCAGACCGGTTCCACTGATTCGCCCGACGCCGCGCCCGCGGTGGCCGGTTGGGACGTGCGGAACTGGCCGGCGGGGAAGAGGAAACGAAGCGCGTCGACGGGGTGTCGGCGATGTGCGGGGTGTGGGAATCTGGCCCCGGTGGCGACGTACTCACGAGACTACTCGCCGATCAGTTTTGAAGGGACGGGGAAATGTTCGGTTGGTGGGGTCGGGTAGTCAGTAAATTCCGCTGGCTGATCGTGGTACTCAGCATCGGGTTCACCGGATTCGCCGGTGTCTGGGGCACCGGTGTCTTCGACGCGCTGGCTGGCGATTCCAGCCTTGATGACCCATCGAGTGAGTCCCAGCAGATTTTCCAGCGGATCTACGACGAATTCGGCAGGCAGAGCACCGACCTCATCGCGCTTTATTCCAGTGACACAAGCACCGCCGACGACCCGGCGTTCCGCGACTCCGTGTCCGCTGTCGCGACCAAGCTGCGTGGGAACCCGTCGGTCAGTCTGGTGACCTCGTACTACGAGACCAAGGCCCCTTCCCTCGTCTCGAACGACCAGCACTCGACCTTTCTCGCCATCCGACTCAAGCCGGGTACGTGGAACCGCGACGTCACCGCTCTGCGGGGCGAGTTGGACGCTGTCGGCCTGACCACCGAGGTCGGCGGCCCACGGGCGATCGACATCGACATCAACGACCAGATCGGCGAGGACATCCCGCGCGCCGAGATGATCGCGATGCCGATCCTGCTGCTCCTGCTGATCCTTGTGTTCGGCAACCTGGTCGCCGGGGTGATGCCCGTGCTGATCGGCGCCGTGGCGATTCTCGGCGCGTTCACCGTGGTCCGGGTGATCACCATGTTCACCGACGTCTCGATGTTCTCGATCAACATCATCACCATCCTCGGCCTCGGTCTCGCCGTGGACTACGGACTGTTCATCGTCAGCCGGTTCCGCGAGGAACTCGACCGGGGGCACCCGGTCGACGTCGCGGTGTCGCGGACGGTGGCCAGCGCAGGCCGCACCGTCATGGTCTCCGGCCTGCTGGTCGGGCTAGCCCTTTCCAGCCTGCTGATCTTCCCGCAGGTCTTCCTGCGCTCGATGGGCTTCGGCGGCGCGGCGGCGGTAGTGGTCGCCATGGTGACAAGCCTGACCTTGCTGCCCGCGCTGCTGTCGATCCTCGGCCACCGGATCGACGCGCTGCGGCTGCCGTGGTCACGCAGGCGCGGCGTTCCGACCGTGACCGGCGCGCTGGCGCACGCCACCGACGGCGGCTGGTGGGCCAAGATCGCCGGGGCGGTGATGCGCAAGCCGGTGGTGTTCACCGTCGCGGTCTCGGCGCTGCTGCTGTTGATCGCCGCGCCGTTCGCGGGCGTGCGGTTCGGCGGGGTCGACGAGCGCATGCTGCCCGAGGGCACCGAGAGCCGCGTCGTGTCGGAGCGGCTCGCCGCCGACTTCCCCAACGGCGGCCTCACCCCGATCCGGATCTTCGTGGGCAACGCTTCCAGCGCCGACTCCGAGGACTTCGCCCGACGCGTCGATGACGTGCCGGGGGTGACCAGCGTCGCGGTGACCGCCAGCAAGCCCAACACGACGGTGATGTCGGCGACCTTCGACGGGCAGGCCAATTCCGAGGAGGCCAGGCAGATCGTCGAACGCGTCCGGGCGCTGGAGCGGCCCGCGGGCGCGGAGGTCCTGGTCGGAGGGGCCAGTGCCAGCGTGGTCGACCAGCTCGACTCGCTCGGTTCCCGGCTGCCGTGGATGGCGCTACTCGTCGCCGGGATCACGTTCCTGCTGCTGGCGCTGGCGTTCGGTTCGCTGGTGGTGCCGCTGAAGGCGATCGTGATGAACCTGGTGTCCATCGGCGCCGCGTTCGGCGTGGTGACCTGGATCTTCCAGGACGGACACCTGTCCGGCCTGCTCAACTTCACCCCGACCGGGTACGTGGAGGCGAGTCAGCCGATCCTCATGGTCGCGGTGCTGTTCGGCCTGTCGATGGATTACGAGGTGTTCCTGCTGTCCCGGGTCCGGGAACGCTACGACGTGCTCGGTGACAACACCGCCGCGGTGGCGGGCGGGGTCCAGCGCACCGGCGCGATCATCACCGCGGCCGCCGCTCTGCTGTGCGTCGTGGTCGGGGCGTTCGCCACCTCGGGGATCACCTTCATCAAGATGATCGGCGTCGGCATGCTGGTCGCCCTCCTGGTGGACGCGACCCTGGTGCGGCTGCTGCTGGTGCCAGCGACGATGCGGCTGCTCGGCAAGCACAACTGGTGGGCGCCTGCGCCGCTGCGCCGCTGGTACGCCAAGTACGGCTTCCGCGAGGACGAGCCGGACGATCAGGTCCCCGCGGCGCCGACTCCGACGCCCGTGGTCACTGGGTAGTGACGGCTGACGGCGAGCGGGTCAGGGGATCTGCTTCCTGGCCCGCCGCGCCGCTGCCGCGATGGCCTTGGCGCGCTTGTTGCGGCGCGACGAGACGGCGCCCGCGGACAGGCCGACGAACACCGCGCCCGGTACCAGCAGCCACATCGGCCAGAAGTAGGTCAGCTCCCCGTCGCCCATGCTGACCAGCAGCCAGACCAGCAGGTTGATGCCGACCACGGTGCCCCAGATGATCCAGAGCACCTTGCACCAGGTCGGCAGTTCGGCCACGACCCCACGCCGCTGCGGCGTCCGCGTCGCTCGCTCGGCGAGCGCGTCGGTGTCGCGCGTGGCCACCGGACCGCCGCTCGGCAGGTCGGCGAACAGCGCGTGCAGCTCGCCGTATGTCACCGTCGCGTACACCTTGGCCAGCCGCTCGTCGTACTCGAACAGGCTGATCCTGCCTTCGTTCATCGCCGTACCGAGCCGCTGCACGGCGGCTTCGCGGTCGCTGTCGGAGGCCCGTACGTCCCGCTGCTCGTCCATACCGGGCATCGTATTTGGTCCACGGGTCGGCGGTCACCCCGCCGGTGGCCGGTTCTCGCGGCCAGAACCTGACAATGGCACTCGACGTCGCGCCGTGCGTTTATCCGGATAGCGAAGCCTGACAGTTTGTTGCCATCGCTCTTAGGCCTGTGTGAACGCTCCAGCGAGCCTTGACCGCCGTATTGGCGTCACAGCACGATTCTGGCAGGCGCAGGAATTGATTCTGGTGCCGTTTCGATCTGGTGTCCGAAATGGGAATGGCGGGGCGAGCTATGTCCTCTCTGGTTGGCGAATCCGTGGTCGGTGCCCCGATCGCCGTTATCGGTATGTCGTGCCGACTGCCGCGCGCGGAGAACCCCGACCAGTTCTGGCGGCTGCTGGTCGACGGAATCGACGCGGTGACCGAGGCGCCCGCCGAGCGGTGGCCGGACTTGGCCGCGACCGAGCACCGGCGCGGTGGGTTCATCGCCGACGTCGACCGGTTCGACGCGGCGTTCTTCGGCATCTCGCCGAACGAGGCGGCCGCGATGGACCCGCAGCAGCGGCTCACCCTGGAGCTGGCCTGGGAAGCGCTGGAGCGGGCCCGGATCGCCCCGACCGCCTTGCGCGGCACCCAGGTCGGCGTGTTCGTCGGCGCCATCAACGCCGACTACACCAACCTGCAGGACCGGCTCGGCGCTGACGCGCTCGGCCAGTACACGTTCACCGGAACGCATCGCAGCCTCATCGCCAACCGCGTCTCCTACCACCTCGGTCTGCGCGGCCCGAGCCTCACGCTGGACGCCGGACAGTCGTCGTCGCTGGTCGCGGTGCAGCTGGCCTGCGACGAGCTGCGTCGCGGCGGCGCCGAGCTGGCGCTAGCGGGTGGGGTCAACCTCAACCTGCTGGAGCAGACCAGCGCGGTCATCGGCCGGTTCGGCGCGCTGTCGGCCGACGGCCGGTGCTTCACCTTCGACAGCCGGGCCAACGGCTACGTGCGGGGCGAGGGCGGCGCGGTCGTCGTGCTCAAGCCGCTGGCCGCCGCTCTCGCCGACGGCGACCCGGTGCACTGCGTGATCCTCGGTGGCGCGGTCAACAACGACGGCGGTGGCGACGGCCTGACTGTGCCCAACGGGCAAGCCCAGCAAGAGGTCATCGAACTGGCCTGCCAGCGCGCCGGGGTCAGCCCGGCGCAGGTGGGCTACGTGGAGCTGCACGGCACCGGCACCCCGGTCGGCGACCCGATCGAGGCCGCGGCGCTCGGTGCCGCGCTCGGCGCGGACCGCGACGCCCCGCTGCTGGTCGGGTCGGTCAAGACCAACATCGGTCACCTGGAAGGCGCGGCCGGGATCGCGGGCCTGCTCAAGGTCGTGCTGAGCATCAGCAACGGCGGCCTGGCGCCGAACCTGAACTTCGAGGTCGCCAACCCGGCGATCCCGCTTGACGAGCTGAACCTCCGGGTCGTCGAGCAGACCCAGACGTGGCCGGGCGGCAGGCGGATCGCTGGGGTCAGCTCGTTCGGCGTCGGCGGGACGAACTGCCACCTGGTGCTGGCCGAGGCGCCCGAGCCGACCCGGCAGGCCACCGAGTCTTTGAGTTCCCACACCGCCCCGCTGGTGCTGTCGGCCCGGTCCGGTCCGGCCCTGCGCGCCCAGGCGGCCGCCATGTCGGCACACCTGGTCGGGTCGGATCACCGGATCGCCGACATCGCACTGTCGCTTGTGGACACTCGCGCCCGGTTCGACCACCGGGCCGTGGTGTTCGGCGCCGATCGGGCCGAACTGTGCGCGGGCCTGGACACCATCGGCGCGGGCCGGATCGACCGGTCTGTCGTCACCGGGCACGGCGTGGCAGGCGGGGTGGCGTTCGTCTTCCCCGGCCAGGGTTCGCAGTGGCCGGGAATGGCCGCCGACCTCATCGACGAATACCCGGCGTTCGCCGCGCGGCTGTCGGAGTGCGACGCGGCGCTGGCGCCGTTCGTCGACTTCACCGTCACCGACGTGCTGCGCGGGGCCTCCGGCGCACCCGGGCTGGACCGCGTCGACGTGGTGCAGCCGGTGCTGTGGGCGGTCATGGTCGCGCTGGCCGAGCTGTGGCGCTCCACCGGGGTCACCCCGGATACCGTCATCGGCCACTCGCAGGGCGAGATCGCCGCGGCGACCGTCGTCGGCGCGCTCAGCCTCAATGACGCCGCGCGCGTGGTCGCGATCCGCAGCCAGGCCATCCGCCGGATCACCGGCGGCGGCATGATGTCGGTCGGCGCGCCCGCCCACGTGGTCACCGAGATGCTGGCCCGCTTCCCCGGCGCGGGCATCGCCGCCGAGAACGGACCACACTCGGTGGTCGTCTCCGGCGCCACCGACGCCCTCGCCGCCCTGAAGTCCACATTGGACGCCGGTGGCTATCGGACCAAGGTCCTGCCGGTCGACTACGCCTCGCACTCGGCCACCGTCGACCCGCTGCGCGACGAACTCCTGGCGGCGCTGGCCCCGATCCGGCCGCGGTCGACCGGCGTTCGGTTCATCTCGACGGTCACCGGCGAGCCGGTCGACACCACCTGCCTGGACGCGGAGTACTGGTTCCGCAGCCTGCGCGAGCCGGTCCGCTTCGCCGACGCCGTCCGCCATGCGCTCGACACGGGCACGGGTCTGTTCATCGAGGCCAGCCCGCACCCGGTCCTTGTCGGCAGCATCGAGGAGACCATCGATGCCGCTGACGTTGACGCCGTCGTAGTCGGCACCCTGCGCCGCGACGAGTCCGGACCGGACCGGTTCACCCACTGCCTGGCCGAGGCGTTCGTCGGCGGCGCCGACGTCGGCTGGAGCGACCGGTTCGCGGGCGGGCGACGCGTCGACCTGCCCACCTACCCGTTCCAGCGCGACCGGCACTGGATCGGCACCGCGGCGCCCCGCGCGCTCGCAACGCCCGCACCGACCCCCGCAGCCGAGGCGCCGAAGCAGTCGGTGGCGGGCCGATCCCGCCGCGACCTTCGCGAGCTGGTCGCCGCCACGACCGCCGACATCCTCGGCCACGCCGACGGTTCCGCGATCGACGCGGCGCTGCCGTTCAAGGCGCTGGGCGTGGACTCGGTCAGCGCGGTGGAACTGCGCAACCGGGTGAAGGCGCTGACCGGGCTGCGGGTGCCCACGACCGTCCTGTTCGACCACCCGACGCCGAACCGCCTGGCCGAACACCTGCACACCCTGCTCGCCGCGCCCGACACCGCGACCGCCACCGTCGAGGCCGCGGCGGGCGACCCGATCGCGATCGTCGGGATGGGCTGTCGCCTGCCCGGCGGCATCACCTCGCCCGATGAGCTGTGGCGGCTGCTGGCCGACGGCACCGACGCCATCTCCGAGCTGCCGACCAACCGCGGCTGGGACCTCGACACCCTGCTGGGCTCCGATGACGAGCCCGGCACCTGCGCCACCCGGTTCGGCGGCTTCCTGCACGACGCGGACACCTTCGACGCGGCGTTCTTCGGCCTGAGCCCGCGCGAGGCGCTGGCCATGGACCCGCAGCAGCCGCTGCTGGAGACATCGTGGAGCGCCTTCGAGCACGCGGGCATCGACCCGGCCGGCCTGGCGGGCTCGGCGACGGGCGTGTTCGTCGGCGCGATGGCCGCCGACTACGGCCCGAGGCTGCACCACCCGACCGGGGTCGTCGACGGTCACCTGCTCACCGGCACCCTGCCCAGCGTCGCGTCCGGCCGGATCGCCTACATCCTTGACACCCGCGGGCCCGCGATCACCGTGGACACCGCGTGCTCGTCCTCGCTGGTCGCGATCCAGCTCGCCACCGAGGCGCTGCGCCGCGACGAGTGCTCGCTGGCCATCGCGGGCGGCGTGACGGTGATGGCCAACCCCGGTCTGCTGGTCGAGTTCAGCAGGCAGAACGGGCTGGCCGTCGACGGGCGCGCCAAGGCGTTCGGCGCGGCGGCCGACGGCACCACGTTCAGTGAGGGCGCCGGTGTGCTGCTGCTTGAGCGGCTGTCCGACGCCCGCCGCAACGGCCACCAGGTGCTCGCCGTCATCCGCGGCGTCGCCACCAACTCCGATGGCGCGAGCAACGGCCTGTCCGCGCCCAACGGCGCCGCCCAGCGGCGGGTCATCCAGGCCGCGCTCGCCGACGCTCGGCTGGCCCCGGACGAGGTCGACGCGGTGGAGGCGCACGGCACCGGCACCGCGCTCGGCGACCCGATCGAGGCGTCGGCGCTGCTGGCCACCTACGGCCAGGACCGGGCGGCGCACCCGCTGCTGCTCGGCTCGGTCAAGTCGAACATCGGTCACACCCAGGCCGCCGCCGGGGTGGCAGGTGTGATCAAGATGGTCATGGCATTGCGCCACGGGGTCCTGCCCGCGACGCTGCACGCCGACCAGCCGAGCGACAAGATCGACTGGGCCAGTGGGCAGGTCGCGCTGCTGACCGAGTCGACGGACGGGCCGGTCACCGCCCGGCCGCGACGCGCGGCGGTCTCCAGCTTCGGCATCAGCGGCACCAACGCCCACGTCGTGATCGAGGCCGCCGAGCAGGCCGAAGAACAGCCGGGCGAGCCCGCCGAGGTGTTGGTGTGGGTGCTGTCGGCCAAGTCGGCGGCCTCGCTGACCATGCAGGCCGAGCGTCTTGCGGAGTTCGCCCGCGCGGCCACCGACGCCGATCTGGCGGCGGCGGGCCCGAATCTGGCGGCCAAGCCGAGCTACCCGCACCGTGCGGTTGTCGTCGCGGCCGATCGCGAAGAATTGTGCGCCGCACTGTCCGCGCTGGCAGACGGCACCATCCACCCGGCGCTGACCACCGGCCACGCGGGCACCGAGCGCGACGCGGTGTTCGTCTTCCCCGGCCAGGGCGCGCAGTGGGTCGGGATGGCGACAGAACTGTTGGCGGGCAACGAAACGTTCGCCGGACACCTGCGCCGCTGCGCCGACGCCATCGCCGTGCACACCGGCTGGTCGGTGCTCGACGTGCTCACGGAGGCCGACGGCGCGCCCACGCTGGAGGGCACCGACGTGGTCCAGCCAGTTCTGTTCGCGCTCAACGTGTCCCTCGCGCTGACCTGGCGCTCGATCGGGGTCGACCCGGTCGCCGTGGTCGGCCATTCCCAGGGCGAGATCGCCGCCGCCTGCGTCGCGGGCGCACTGTCCCTTGAGGACGCCGCGAAGATTGTTTCCTTGCGCAGCAAGGTGTTGTCCGTGCTGGACGGAACCGGCGGTGTGCTGTCGGTCGCGCTGCCGGTCGCCGAGGTGGCGCCCCGGCTCGCCGCCTGGCCGGACCGGCTCTGGGTCGCCGTGGACAACGGCCCCACCGGCACCGTCATCGCGGGCGACCTCGCCGCGATGGACGAATTCGTCGCCGCGTGGGACGGTTCCGCGTCGCTCAAGCGCACCCCTGTCAAGTACGCCGCACACACGCCGCACGTGGCCGCGGTGCACGACCAGCTGCTGGCCGCCCTCGGCGAGCTGTCCCCGCGTGACACCGACACCGCCATCTGTTCGTCCTGCACCGGCGACTTCATCGACGGCTCGGCGCTGGTCACCGAGTACTGGTACCGCAACCTGGCCGAGCAGGTCAGCTTCGACACCGCGATCCGGGCCTTCGCCGACCGCCGCCACCCGCTGTTCATCGAGGTCAGCCCGCATCCGATCCTGGCGGGCGCGGTCAAGGACATCCTGGCCGACGCCGGGGTCGACGCGGACGCGCTCGGCACGCTGCGCCGCGGCGAGGGCGGTTTCCACCGGTTCGCGATGGCCGCCGCGCAGGCCTACGTCGCGGGCGCCGGGGTGGCCTGGCCGCGGCTCGTCGGCCCGGTCGGGCGCCGGGTCGACCTGCCGGGGTACGCGTTCGACCGGCGCCGGTTCTGGCTTCCGGGCACCGAGCGCCGCGGGCACCCGCTGGTGGACGCCGTTCGGGTCGCCGACAACGGCGGCGTGCTGCTGACCGGCAGACTGTCGGTCACCAGCACCCCGTGGCTCGCACACCACGAGGTGGGCGGGACCGTGCTGCTCCCCGGCACCGCGTTCGTCGAACTGGCCGCCACCGCGGCCGCGGCGTGCGGGGCGGACGTGGTCGAGGACCTGACGCTGGCCGCGCCGCTGGTGCTGCCGTCGCGTGGCGCCGTGCTCGTGCAGCTCGCGGTCGGCGCCGATGAGGACGGCAAGCGCGGCCTGACCGTGCACTCCCGCCCGGCCGACGACCCCGACGCGACCTGGACCAAGCACGCGACCGGCACCGTGAGCGGTGACCCGGGCGCGCACCAAGGCGTCGAGGGCGTCGCGATCCCGCGGCCCGCGCAGGCCCAACCGGTCGACCTGATCGACGCCTACGCCACGCTGGAGGCGGCCGGGTACGCCTACGGCCCCGCGTTCCGCGGGCTGACCGCCGCCTGGCGCGACGGCGCGGATCGCTACGCCGAGGTTCGGCTGCCCGAGCCCGGCGCCGACGGCTTCGTCATCCACCCAGCGCTGCTCGACGCGGCACTGCATGTGCTGGTGCTCGACCAGCTCGCCGATGGTCCTGGGCTCCTGCTGCCGTTCTCGTGGTCCGGCGTGCGGCTGCGTGCCACGACCTCGGACCGGCTGCAGGTCGCCCTGCGCGATCTCGGCGACAACACCGTCGCGCTGACCATCCACGACGGAACCGGTGCGCTGATCGGCGAGATCGACGCGCTGACCCTGCGCCAGGCCTCGATGGCGAGCGCCCCTGCGGACCTGCACCGCCTCGACTGGGTGCCGACCTCGCTCGCCGGCGCCGACCTTGGCGCCCAGCGGTGGGCCGTGGTCGGCACCGACCCGCTCGCCGAGACGATCGCGACCGCCGTGCGGGCCGACGGGATCAGCGCCCCGCTGTACTACGACCTCGCGTCGATGGCCGACACCGTGCGCGAACTGCCGTCGGTGGTCCTGGTGCCCGTGCGCCCGGACGAGACCGACCACCCTCGGTACGCCGTTCGGGACGGGCTGTCCGAGGCTGTCGACCTGGTGCAGCAGTGGCTGGCCGACGACCGGTTCGCCGAGTCGAGGCTGGTCTTCCTGGCTGACCACGGCGCGCTGCGCTCGGCCCCGATCTGGGGCCTGCTGCGCAGCGCGATCACCGAGCACCCCGACCGATTCGGAGTGTCCGATGTGGACACCTCCGCGCCCGGGGCGTGGGCACTGTTGGCCGCGGCGCTGCTGGCGGGCGAACCGCAGGCGCTGATCACAAGCGACACACTGTCGCTGCCCAGGGTCGCCAAGGCCGCGCCGATGGACGCGACCGAGGACTTTGGTGACGGCACCGTGCTGATCACGGGCGGCACCAGTGGGATCGGCGCCCTCGTCGCTGAGCGCCTGGTACGCCGCCACGGTGCGAAGAACCTGCTGCTGGTGTCCCGAGAGGGTGCGCGGAAGGCCGGTGCGGCCGAACTGGAGCAGCGGCTCACCGAACTCGGCGCGACCGTGCGGATCGCCGCGTGCGACGTGGCCGACCGCGCCGCGGTGACCACCCTGCTGGCCGCCGTCGAGCCGCCCTTGATCGCGGTGATGCACGCGGCCGGAGTGCTGGCCGACACCCCCGTCACCGGGCTGACCGCGGAGCGGCTCGACCCGGTGCTGCGCGCCAAGGTGGACGCGGGCTGGGTGCTGCACGAGCTGACCGCCGACCTGCCGCTGCGCGCGTTCGTCCTGTTCTCCTCGGTGGCGGGCGTGCTCGGCACGGCGGGCCAGGGCAACTACGCGGCGGGCAACGCCTTCCTCGACGCGCTCGCCGGGCACCGCCGTGACCTCGGGCTGCCCGCGGTGTCCATCGCCTGGGGCCTGTGGTCGATGCCGACCGGGCTGACCGGCGCGCTGTCGCAGGCCGATCTCGCCAGGTGGTCGGCCATCGGAGTCATCCCGCTGGACGTCGAGCGTGGCCTTGACCTGTTCGACGCGGCGATCCGGCCGGGAGTCGAGGCCACCGTGGTTGCGTCCACTTGGGACACCCGGGGCCTGCGGGCGAAAGCCGCGGCGGGAACCGAGATCAACGCCGTGCTCCGCGCCCTGGTGCCCGCCGCGGTGCGCTCGGCGGTCCCGGCCGCCGCCGTCGCCGCGGTGGCCGCGCCAGGGTCTACCGGACTGTCGGGCAGGCTCGCCGCGGTCGACCGGATCCAGGCGCACACGATGCTGTCCACTTTGGTCCGCACGCACGTCGCCACCGCGCTCGGCCACGCGTCGGCCGACGCGGTCGACCCCGGGCAACCGTTCAGCGACATGGGTTTCGACTCACTGACCTCCGTCGAGCTGCGCAACCGGCTCGGTGCCGAGACCGGCATGCGGCTGCCGCCGACGCTGGTGTTCAACCACCCGACGGTGGCCGATGTCGTCGACTACCTGCTCGGCGAGCTGGTGCCGCCGCTGCCCGACCCGGACCGGGTGCTGGCCGACGCGGTGGACGCCGTCATCGCCGCGCTGGCGGCGCCCGGCGCTGATTCCGCCCAGCGGATCAAGGTCGAGGCCGTGCTGCACGCCGCGATGGTCCGCGTCGGCGGCAACGGCGACGGGCCCAGCCAGTCTGCGCTGCTCGGCGCGGCCTCCGACGAAGAGATCTTCCAGTTCATCGACCAGCTCTGACCTGACAGCCGGAAACAGCAAGGACACCAAGGGACACAGCCATGGCAGACGAAGCGCAGCTCAGGGACTACCTCAAGCGGGTCACCGTCGATCTTGCCGAGACCCGGCGCAGGCTGGCGGCGGTCGACGCGGCGAGCCATGAACCGATCGCCGTCGTCGCCATGGCCTGCCGGTTCCCCGGCGGGGTCCAGACACCTGAGGAGCTCTGGCGGGTGGTCGACGCCGGGGCCGACGTGGTCGGCGCGTTCCCGACCGACCGGGGCTGGGACATCGATCGGCTGTTCAACCCGGATCCGAACGTGCCCGGCACCATGTACACGCAGCGCGGCGGCTTCCTGCACGACGCGGGCGACTTCGACGCGGCGTTCTTCCAGACCAGCCCGCGCAACGCGGTGGCCACCGACCCGCAGCACCGGCTGCTGCTGGAGACCTCGTGGGAGCTGTTCGAGCGGGCGGGCATCGACCCGGCGACGCTGAAGGGCAGCCGCACCGGGGTGTTCGCGGGCTGCATGTACGACAGCTACTCCAGCGTGTTCCTCGGCGAGGTGCCCGATGACCTCGACGGCACGCTGCTGGTGTCGAGCTCGCCGAGCATGCTCTCCGGCCGGGTGTCCTACACCTTCGGCCTCGAAGGCCCTTCGGTGTCGCTGGACACCGCGTGCTCGTCCTCGCTGGTCGCGATTCACCTTGCGGTGCAAGCGCTTCGTCGCGGCGAATGCACGATGGCGGTCGCGGGCGGGGTCACCGTGATGGCCACCCCGGACTCCTTCGTCGAGTTCTCCCGCCAGCGGGTGCTGTCCCCGGACGGTGTCTGCAAGGCGTTCTCGGCCGACGCAGACGGCGCGGTGTGGTCCGAGGGCGTCGGCGTGCTGCTGCTGGAACGCCTGTCGGACGCGCAGCGCAACGGGCGCGACATCGTCGGTGTCATCCGCGGCAGCGCGGTCAACCAGGACGGCGCTAGCAACGGACACACCGCCCCCAGCGGTCCCGCGCAGGAGAAGGTTATCCGGCAGGCCCTCGCCGACGCCCGGCTCACCGCGGCCGACGTCGAGCTGGTCGAGGCGCACGGCACGGGAACGCCGCTCGGTGACCCGATCGAGGCCCAGGCGATCCTGGCCACCTACGGCCAGAACCGGCCCGCCGAGCGGCCGGTGCGGCTCGGCTCGGTGAAGACGAACATCGGCCACACCCAGGCCGCGGCGGGCGTCGCCGGTGTGATCAAGCTGCTGATGTCGATGCGCCACGACACGATGCCCGCGACCCTGCACGTCACCGAGCCCTCGCCGCACGTGGACTGGACCGCCGGGGCCGGGGAACTGCTCACCGAGGCCCGGCCGTGGCCCGCCGACCCGGCCGCCCCGCGCCGCGCCGGGGTGTCGTCGTTCGGCATCAGCGGCACCAACTCGCATGTGATCCTCGAAGAACCGCCCGCGCCGGAACCGGTCGCGCCGGTCGAGCCGGTCGCGGGCCCCACCGCGTGGGTGCTCAGCGCGCGCACCGAGACCTCGCTTCGGGCGCAGGCGGCCAAGTTGCGCGACCTGGTCCGCGCGGACGACTCGATCCGCCCGGACGATGTCGCCCACTCGCTGGCCACCACCCGGGCGCGGTTCGACCACCGGGCCGTCGTGCTCGGCGCCGACCGGGCCGAGCTGCTGGCCAACCTGACCGGCTATCTCGACGGCCGCTCCGCCGGAGTGAGTGCCGGTGTCGCGGCCGCCCGAGCCAAGACCGCGCTCCTGTTCAGCGGACAGGGCGGCCAGCGCCTCGGCATGGGCCGCGAGCTGGCCGACACCTACCCGGTGTTCGCCGCCGCGCTCGACGAGGTGTGCGCCGCGCTCGACCCGTATCTGGACCGGCCGCTGCGCGAGGTCATGTGGGCTGACCCGGACACCGCGGCGTCCGCGTCGCTCGACGAGACCGGGTACACCCAGCCCGCGCTGTTCGCCTACGAGGTCGCCACTTTCCGCCTGCTCGCCTCGCTCGGCCTCACCCCGGACCGGGTGGCCGGGCACTCGGTCGGCGAGATCGCCGCGGCGCACGTCGCGGGGGTCTGGAACCTGGCCGCCGCCGCCCGCATGGTCACCACCCGGGCGCGGCTCATGCAGGAACTGCCCGCCCGCGGCGCCATGGTCGCGATCGCCGCGACCGAGGCGGAGGTGCGGCCGAGCATCGCCGGACAGGAACACCTCGTCGGCATCGCCGCGATCAACGGTCCGGCCAGTGTCGTGGTGTCCGGCGACGAGAAGACCTGCCTTGAGATCGCCGAGCGCTGGAAGGAACAAGGCAAGCGCACCCGCAGGCTCACTGTCAGCCACGCGTTCCACTCGCCGCTGATGGAACCGATGCTGGACGCGTTCCGCACCGAGCTCAAGGCGCTGGAGTTCCACCAGCCGCGCCTGGGCTACGAGAGCAACCTGGGCGCCGACCGGTCCTGGACCGACCTCGAGTACTGGGTCGACCAGATCCGCTCCGCGGTCGGCTTCGCGCCGATGATCGACCGGCTGCTGGCGGCCGGGACGACCGCGTTCCTGGAGGTCGGCCCGCGCCCGGTGCTCGCCGCGATGGCGCGCGACTGCCTCGACAGTTCGGCTGTCGTTGCCGCCACCGCACGCAAGGACACCGCCGAACCGATGGCACTGCTCGGTTGCCTGGCCGACGTGTTCGTCGCGGGGGAGGGTGTCGACTGGGCGGGTCTGGCCGCGGGCGGCCGGACGATCTCGCTACCCACCTACGCCTTCGACAAGCAGCGGTACTGGCTGATCCACCGGCCCACCGGGGTCGAGGTGCCGGGGGCGGGCATGAGCGACAGCGCGCACCCGATGCTGCTGTCCATTGTGGATATCGCGGACGGCGGCGGCGCGCTGGCTACCGGGCGGGTCTCGCTCGCGGAGCTGCCGTGGCTGGCCGACCACGCCATCGGCGGCACCGTCGTGGTGCCCGGTTCGGCGATCCTGGACCTGGTGGCCGAGGTCTGCGGCCGGGCGGGCCACGACCGGGTCGACGAGCTGACCTTCGAGGCTCCGCTGGTGCTGCCCGCGGGCGGTGGCTCGGTGTTCCTCCAGGTCGCGGTCGACGCCGCAGGCGCGTTCGGGCTCTCCTCGCGCACTGGCGAGGAAGCGCCGTGGACGCGCCACGCGTCCGGGACCGCGTCGGTCGACGGCGGTGCCGCCGTCGACTGCGACTGGGCGCGCACCTGGCCGCCCACGGGCGCCGAGCCGGTCGTCTTCGCCGACGGCTACGACCGGTTGGCCGAGGTCGGCTACGAGTACGGACCCGCCTTCCGCGGCGCCCGCGCGGCCTGGCGCGGCGGCGACTCCCTCTACGTCGAGGTCACCGTCGCCGACGGCATCGAGACCGTGGGCTACGGGCTGCACCCTGCCGTCCTCGACTCGACGTTCCACCCCTTCATCCTCGCGGGCGAGTCCGACGAACTGGCCCTGCCGTTCGTGTTCCGCGGCGTGCGCCGCGGCGCGGCGGCGGCCACGACGATGCGGGCGCGGCTCAGCACTCAGGACGAGGCGTTGACGGTGCAACTGGCCGACGCGGCCGGGGCGCTGATCATGTCGGTCGACGAGGTCCGGGTCCGCCCGGTCGCGATCGCGTCGCTGGTGGCCGCCCTCGGCGGGACCACCGGACCGGCGGGATTCAACGGCCTCGACTGGGTCGAGGCCCCGGGGATCGCCAGGGACGACACGGCCCGCTGGGTCGCGGTCGGCGCACCGGTCGCCGGGCTGACCGGCTACCGGGACCTCGACGAGCTGGCCGACGCGGGCACCGTCCCCGACTACGCCGTGATCACCTGCCTGGCCGATGGTGGCGACCTCGCCACCGCCGCTCGGGCCACCGCGGGCCGGGCGCTCGACGCGGTGCGCCGGGCAATCTCCGACGAGCGGCTCGCGGGCACCCGGCTGGTGTTCCTGGCCGACCGCGGCGACCCGGTGACCGCGACCGTCTGGGGCTTGCTGCGCTCCGCGATGGCCGAGCACCCGGGCCGCTTCGCCGTAGCTGACATCGACGGCACCGACTCGTGGAGTCTCCTGGCGGGCGCTATCGGCGCGGGCGAGCCGCAGTGCGTGGTCCGCGACGGCAAGCTCTTGGTGCCTAGAGTCGCGCGCCGGTCGGCCACCGTGTCCGATGTGGACTTCAGCGCTGGGACGGTGCTCGTCACCGGCGGTACCGGCGGCCTCGGCGCGCTGGTCGCGACGCGGCTCGTGGAGCGGTTCGGGGCCCGCGACCTGACGCTCACCTCCCGCCGCGGCTTGGCCGCGCCGGCTGCCGCCGACCTGGTCGAGCGACTTGAACAGCTCGGCGCCACGGTCACTGTCGCGGCGTGCGACATGGCTGACCGCGCCGCGGTCGCCGCGCTGCTTGCCGGGCTCACCACGCCGCTGGTCGGTGTCGTGCACACCGCGGGCATCCTCGACGACGCCACCGTCGACGGCCTCACCGCCGAGCGGCTGGACGCGGTGTTCCGGCCCAAGGTCGACGCCGCCGCACTGCTGCACGAGCTGACCGCCGACCAGCCGCTGCGCGCGTTCGTGCTGTTCTCCTCCCTGGCCGGGGTGCTCGGCAACGCCGGGCAGGCCAACTACGCCGCCGCGAACACCTTCCTCGACGCGCTCGCCGCGCACCGGGTCGCGAACGGCCTGCCCGCGGTGTCCATCGCCTGGGGCCCCTGGTCGATCGGCGCGGGCATGGCCGCGGGCCTGTCCGACACCGACGAGGTCCGGCTCGGCCGGGCTGGGGTCGCGGGCCTGTCCGCCGAGCAGGGCATGGAGCTGTTCGACGCGTCGCTCGGCGCGATGGACCCGCTGGTCGTGGCGTCGCGCTGGAACACCGCGGGGCTGCGCGCGTCGGCCGAGTCCGGCGGCGAGGTCCCGGTGGTCCTGCGTGGCCTGGTTCCGGTCCGCGCCAAGGGAAAGGCCACCGCCGGAGCGCCGACCGTCATGCTCGCCGACCGGCTGGCCGGGCTCACCGAGGACGAGGCCCGCCTGGCCGTCACCGACGCGGTGCGCGCCCACGTCGCCGCCGTCCTCGCGCACGGCTCGCCGGACCAGATCGACGCCGACCGCACCTTCAGCGAACTGGGCTTCGACTCGCTGGCGGGTGTGGAGCTGCGCAACCGGCTGACCATCGAGACCGGTCTGCCCCTGGCCGCGACCATGGTCTTCGACCACCCGACGGTGGCCATCCTGGCCGAGCACCTGCGGGTCACGCTGACTCCGGCGGCGCCGTGCCCGGCGACCTCGCTGCGCGAGGCGCTGGACCGGATCCCGGCCGCGGACACCCTCGACGACGATGCCCGCCTCGCGATGGCGGACGCGTTGCGCGCCGCGCTGTCCCAGCTCGACGGCACCGGTGCCGCCGACATGTTGGGCGGCGCCTCCGACGAAGAGCTCTTCGCCTTCATCGACACCCAGCTCTGATCCACCGCCGCACCGACCACAAGGGACTCTTCATGGCAGCCGAGGACAAGCTCCGCGATTACCTCAAGCGGGTGACCGTCGACCTCACCGACACGCGCAAGCGCCTCACCGAGGTGACGGCCCGCCAGGACGAGCCCATCGCGGTGATCGGCATGTCCTGCCGGTTCCCGGGCGCGGACGGCGTCGACGCCTACTGGGACTCGCTGGCGGGCGGGCGCAGCGGCGTGCGCGACGACGTGCCGGACGGCCGCTACGAGCTCGACCCGCTGGTCGCCACCCATGGCGTGTACACCAAGCGGGGCGCGTTCCTCGACGACATCACCACCTGGGACGCCCGGTTCTTCGGCTTCCCGCCGCGCGAGGCGCTGCGGATGGACCCGCAGCAGCGGCTGCTCATGGAGCTGACCTGGCACGCGCTGGAGGACGCGGGCACGCCGCCCGCGTCGCTGGCGGGCAGCCGCACCGGGGTGTTCGTCGGCTTCTCCGACACCTCCCAGTACGCGCGGCTGGAGGTGGAACGGCAGGGTCTCGCCGCGTCCACCGACCCGTACCTCGGGCAGGGGAGTGCGGCCAGCGTCGTCGCGGGCAGGCTCGCCTACCACTTCGACCTGCGCGGTCCGGCGCTCGCGCTGGACACCGCGTGCTCGTCGTCGCTGGTCGCGGTGCACCTGGCCGCGCAGGCGCTGCGCCGCGGCGAGGCCGACCTGATGGTCGCGGGCGGTGCGTTCCTCGCCGTGCAGCCCGACCTGTACGTGCAGGGCTGCGCCACCTCGATGCTGTCCCCGGCGGGCCGGTGCGCCACGTTCGACGCGGGTGCGGACGGCTACGTGCTGGGTGAGGGCGGCGGATTCGTCGTACTGGCAAGGCTTTCCGACGCGCTCAAGGCAGGCCACCGGATCCGCGCGGTCATCCGCGGCTCGGCGGTCAACCAGGACGGCCGCAGCAACGGGCTGACCGCGCCCAACCGGACCGCGCAGGTGGACGTGATCCGCCGAGCGCTGGCCGCCGCGAAGACCGCACCGGTCGACGTGTCCTATGTGGAAGCCCACGGCTCCGGCACCCCGCTCGGCGACGAGATCGAACTCGGCGCGCTCGGCGACGTGTTCGGCACCCGCCCGGACGAGCGGCCGCTGCTGGTCGGCGCGGTCAAGACCAACATCGGCCACACCCAGGCCGCCGCGGGCATCGCCGGTCTGATCAAGACCGTGCTCGTGCTGGAACACGGTGTGGTTCCGCCGAACCTGAACCAGTCGCGGCCCGCCGACGCCGCGCTGGCCAACACCAACGTCGCGCCGGTACTCGCCCTGGCGGACCTGCCCGCCACCGACGCGCCGACAGTCGCGGGCGTCAGCTCGTTCGGCTGGTCGGGCACCAACGCGCACCTTGTGGTGGAGGCGGCACCCGCCGTCGCGGACACCGTCAGCACCTCGGGGCGCGCGACGGAGTTCGTGTCCGCGGCCGACGAGCCCGCGCTGCGCGCCCTCCTGCGTGGCATCGCGGCGAGCGCCGCCGGGTCGTCGCTGACCGACCTCGCCTATACGTTGCAGAGCGGTCGCGCCGAGCACCGGTTCCGCCGGGCCGTGGTCGGCACCGACCCCGCCGACGCCGCCGACGTGCTGCTCGCCGCCGCGGCGGGCGAGTTCTCCAGGGTTCGACCGGGCAACACCCGGCCCACGGTCGCGTTCCGGCTGCCCGCCGCCGACCAGCCCGTCTGCGCCGACCTCTACGCCGACGAACCGGTTTACGCCGCCGTCGTCGATGGTGGTGGTGACCCGGCTCTGGTCATGACGACCGCTGGATACGCGCTCGCCGAGCTGCTCGGCCACTACGGTGTGCGGCCCGACCAGATCGTTGGCCACGGTCTGGAAGTCGAAGCCGATGTCGTGGTCGAGTTGGCCGCGGCCGACCGGGCCGACCTGATGCGCATCTGCGGGCGGCTGTGGGAGGCAGGCGTCGCGCTGGACTGGACTCTGGTGCGCGGCGGTCGCGGCGCGCTGGTCGGCTTGACGCCGTACCCGTTCCAGCGGGAGCGCTACTGGATCGACGCGCCAGTCGAGGCGCTGTCAACGTCCGACGGCCCGGAACTGTTGGTGCGGCGGTGGATCCACGCCGACGACACCCTGGCGGCTCGCCCGGCCGATGGCCGGTACACGGTGATCGCCGACGCGGGCGGGGTCGCCGACGCACTGGCCGAGCACCTGCGCGCGGCAGGCGCCGAGGTGGTGGTGTCGCGTGTGGGCGCTGACCTGCCCGACGCCCCCGGCACCCTGGTCGACCTCTCCGCCCTCGACACCGACGACGCCGCCGATGCCGTGGTCACGGTCGCCGCGACCCTCGCCGCGCTCGGCGCCAACAGTGCCACCAACACCAGCGTCCTGGTCGTCACCCGAGGTGGCGTGCGGGTCGACACGGAGTCCGTCGCCATGGCGGGAGCCGCGGTCGCGGTGCTTCCGGTGGTCGCCAACCAGGAGTACCTGAACCTCGACGTGCGCGGCGTCGATCTCGACCCGGCGCACACCCCACACGCGGCGGCCGCGGCACTGGCCGCCGAACTGACCCGGCCGTCGGGTGACGTCCTGGTCGCCTACCGCGGCGACGTCCGCTACCTGCCGGACTACCAGCCCGCGGACACCCAGTCCGGCGAGCCCGCCGGGCGTGCGGGTGGCACCTACCTGATCACCGGTGGACTCGGTGACATCGGCCTCGCCGTCGCCCAGCACCTCGCCGCCGCGGGCGCGGCCCGGCTCATCCTGGTTAGCCGGAGCGGCCTCGGTGCCGACCCGGCCGACCCGGCCGACCCGCGGGTGATCGCCGTGCGGGATCTGCGCGCGGCGGGCGTCGAGGTCGAGACCCCGCGGGTCGACGTGGCCGACCCGACGGCCGTACTCGAACTGCTGTCCGGTGGCCGGGTCGACGGTGTCGTCCATGCCGCCGCGGACACCTCCCGTGACGCGTTCCGGCCGCTGCGCGACCTGGACCGGGCGACCGTCGCCCGCAGCTTCACCACCAAGGTCGGCGGCGCGCTGGTACTCGCCGAGGTGATCGCCGGGCTGCCCGCCGACCGGCGGCCCGACTGGTGCGTGCTGTTCTCGTCGACCTCGGCGCTGCTCGGCGGCGTCACCTTCGGCGGCTACGCCGCGGCGAACGCGGCGCTGGACGCACTGGCATTACGGGAGAACGGCTTCGTCAGCGTCGGCTGGGACACCTGGGACCGCACGCTGTCCAAATTGGACGGCGGGATCGGCGCGACCCTGCAGAAGCACGCGATGACCGACGCTCAGGCCCTCGCCGCGTTCGACGCGGTGCTCGCCGCACGGCTGCCGGTCGTGGTGGTCGCCGCAGGCGGACTCACCGACCGGCTCCCGAAGCCGAAGACCGGCACCGCACCCGTGCGCGCCCCCCGGTCCACGGTGACGCACCCGCGGCCGGACCTGGCGGAGCCTTACACCCCGCCGATGACGGCGACCGAGCGCGGCCTCGCCGCGATCTGGACCGAGGTGCTCGGCATCGACCCGGTCGGCACGCGGGACAACTTCTTCGACCTCGGCGGCACGTCCCTGCTGGTCCCCGAGCTGTTCGAGCTGATCCGCGAGCGGTTCGGCGTGGCGCTGCCGACGGTCACCCTGTTCGAGGCCGCGACCGTGCGGGGACTCGGCGCCGTGGTCGACCGCGACGGCAAGCCCGCCGCGATCGCGCCGCCCGCCGCCGCGCCGCGCGCCCAGCAGGCGCCGACCGCCGCGGCCACCGGTGCGACCTCGACCACCGC
Organism: Actinokineospora sp.; assembly: GCA_035540215.1. Classification (GTDB taxonomy): domain Bacteria; phylum Actinomycetota; class Actinomycetes; order Mycobacteriales; family Pseudonocardiaceae; genus Actinokineospora. The sequence continues at coordinate 64,431 of DATLIA010000241.1, forward strand.
CGTCGACCGACCCGCCGCGGACCGACCCGAGCTGGACCGGAGCATCGCGATCGTCGGCATGGCCGGTCGGTTCCCCGGGGCGGGCGACGTGGCCGAGTTCTGGCGCAACCTCTGCGGCGGCGTCGAGTCGATCAGCTTCTTCTCCACCGAGGAGCTCATCGCCAGCGGCGTTGACCCCGAACTGGTGGCCAACCCGAACTATGTGCCCGCCCGCCCGGTGCTCGACGACATCACCGGCTTCGACGCGGCCTTCTTCGGCATGAGCCCGCGGATGGCCGCGCTCACCGACCCGCAGCAGCGGCTGTTCCTGGAGGTCTGCTGGGAAGCCTTGGAGCAGTCCGGATACGCCCAGCCGGAGAACCGGGGCCGGGTCGGGGTGTTCGGCGGCACCCACATCAGCACCTACCTGCTCGGCATCCAGCCGGGCCTCGGCGCCGACGTCAGCCAGTTCGAGATCGCCATCGGCAACGAGAAGGACGCGCTGACCACCAACGTGTCCTACCTGTTCGACCTGCACGGACCGAGCGTCGCAGTGCAGACCTTCTGCTCGACGTCGCTGGTCGCCGCGCACCTCGCGGTGCAGAGCCTGCGGGCGGGCGACTGCGAGCTGGCGATGGCGGGCGGGGTGTCCATCCGGGTGCCGGACAAGGTCGGCCACGTCTTCGAGGTCGGCGGCATGGAGTCGCCGGACGGGCACGTGCGCACCTTCGACGCGAAGGCCCGCGGCGCCATGTTCGGCGACGGCGCCACCGTCGTGGTCCTCAAGCGCTTCGCCGACGCCCTGCGCGACGGCGACCACATCTGGGGCGTCATCCGCGGCACCGCGATGAACAACGACGGCGCGCAGAAGGTCGGCTACACCGCGCCAAGCGTGACCGGTCAGGCCGCCGTGGTCGCCGCGGCGATGGCCGACGCCGGGGTGCACGCCGAGGACATCGGCTACATCGAGGCGCACGGCTCGGGCACCCCGCTCGGCGACCCGATCGAGGTGGCGGCGCTGACCCAGGCGTTCGGCCCGACCGCGGACCGCCAGTACTGCCCGATCGGCTCGGTGAAGACCAACGTCGGCCACCTGGACCGGGCGGCGGGCACCACCGGCCTGATCAAGACCACCTTGACCCTGGCGGAGCGGCTGATCCCGCCGACGCTGCACTTCACCACGCCCAACCCGGACATCGACTTCGCGGGCAGCCCCTTCTACGTCAACACCGAACTGCTCAGCTGGCAGCCCGCCGACGGCCGCAAGCGCATCGCCGGGGTCAACTCGCTGGGCATGGGAGGCACCAACGTGCACATGGTCGTCGAGGAACCGCCCGCCAATCGGGACCGGCGGGCCGAGGACGACCCGACCAGCCGCCGCTACCAGGTGCTGCCCGTGTCCGCCCGCACCACCACCGCGGCCGACGCGTCGTGCCTGCGCCTCGGCGCGCACCTCGCCGCGCACCCGGACGCCCGGCTCGCCGACGCGGCCTACACGCTGCAGGTCGGCCGCAAGGTGTTCGAGCACCGCAGGACCGTGGTCGCGTCGAGTGTCCCCGAGGCGGCGTTGATCCTGGGCGGCACGGCCGCCACCGCTCCGCTCGCCCGGGTCGACGCGGTGCGCGGCAGGCCGGTGGCCTTCCTGTTCACCGGCGTCGGCGAGCAGTACCCCGGCCTCGTCGGCGAGCTGTACCGACGCGAGCCCGCGTTCGCCACGCGACTCGACGACTGCCTGCGGCGTCTCACCGCGGCGCTGCCCGATGTCGACGTCGCCGACCTGCTTACCGGCGACCGTCAGGCAGGCGCCAACAGTCTGGCCGCGCTGCTCGGCCGCGGCGGCGGCACCGACGAGCGGACCGCGGCCTTCGAGCGGACCCGGATCGCCCAGCCGCTGCTGTTCGCGGTGAACTACGCGCTGGCCGCCACCCTGATGTCCTGGGGTATCCAGCCGGCCGCGATGCTCGGCTACAGCCTCGGCGAGTACGTCGCGGCCTGTCTCGCGGGCGTGCTGTCGCTCGACGACGCGATCGCCATCGTGGTCAAGCGGGCCGAGCTGATCGAGACGGTCGAGGCCGGTGCCATGGCCGCGGTCGCGCTGAGCGAGGACACGCTGCGAGCCCGCTACGCGCTGGACCGGATGGGGATCGACGTCGCCGCGGTCAACGGCCCGGAGATGACCGTGGTCGCGGGCTCGACCGCCGCGGTGACCGGTCTGCTCGACCAGCTGCGCGCCGCGGAGATCCCGAGCAGGCCGCTGTCCACCACGCACGCGTTCCACTCCCGGATGCTGGCCCCGCTCGCGGCCCCGCTGACCGAGTGGATCACCACGAACATCACCCTGAACGCGCCCGTCCTGCCGTACTTCTCCAACGTGACCGGCGGACTCGCCGACGCCGCGCTGGTATGCGACCCGGGCTACTGGGCCAAGCACATGTGCCAGACCGTGCGGTTCGCCGCGGGCGCCGACGCCATGCTCGCCGACCCGGAGCTGGCCGTGGTCGAGATCGGCCCCGGCCAGTCGCTGGCCGCGCTGATCCGCTCCGCGGGCCTAGCCCCGGCGCGCTGGCCGCTGCTGTCGGCCACCCTGCCCGCCGCGGGCGACCCGCGCCCGGCCGACGGCGTGCTCACCGACTGCGTCGCCCGGCTGTGGTTGGCGGGCGTCGACATCGACTGGGCCGCGTACCACGGACGGACCGGCGAGGACACCGCGGACGCGCCGGGCCGGATCCCGCTGCCGACCTACCCGTTCGAGCGGCAGCGGTACTGGATCGACGGCAAGATGCCCGGCAGTCGCGGAGCCACCGCGCTCGACCCGGCCGAGCCGACCTCGTTCGCCGACATCGACCGCTTCCCCCGGCTCCCCGAGGACGAGTGGCTCTCCCTGCCCGTGTGGCGCCAGACCACGGCGCGTGCCTCGGCCACGACCCAACCGGCGTCCTGGCTGGTCTACGCGGCCGAGCCCGCCGACGGGGTGCTCGCCGCCCTGCGGGTCGAGGCCGGGCGGACCGGCGCGACGGTGACCGTCGTGCGGCCGGGCGACAGCTTCACCGCCGCCCCGGACGGCGCTTACACGGTGCGACCGGGCAACGCCGCCGACGCGCTCGAACTACTGCGTGGGCTCCGCGGCCGCGATGTGCCGCTGGAGCGGGTGGTGCACCTGTGGACGACGGCGGCGGCAGGTGAAAGCAGCACAGTCGAGGGCCGCTCAGTTGAAGACAGAACAGTCGAGCTCGGTCTGCACAGCCTGGTCGCGCTGGCCCGCGCCGCCAGTGAGATCGGCCTTGACGGTTGGGCACTGGACATCGTGACCGTGGGCAGCCAGCAGGTGCTCGACGGCGACGAGATCCGCCCGGCCGCCCGAACCCTGATCGGCCCGGCCCTGGTCGTGCCGCTGGAGTATCCGTCGGTGACCACCCGGCTGATCGACGTCGAGTCGCGGACCGCGCCCGGCGACGTGGTCGCCGAGCTGTGCGCGCCGCGGACCGAACCGACCGTGGCGCTGCGGGGACGCCGCCGCTGGGTCTGCGGCTACGAGACGGTTCCGGCCGTGCCCGCCGCCGCGACCCGGGAAGTGTTGCGGGACAACGGTGTCTACCTGATCACCGGCGGTCTCGGTGGCATCGGCCTGGCCATGGCCGAGCACCTGGCTCGCGACTGTCATGCCCGGCTGGTGCTGTTCGGCCGCCGGGGCTTGCCGCCGCGCTCGGAATGGGCGGCGATCGGCGCGGGCACCGCCGACGTCGACGCGGGCATCCGTGACCGGGTGACGCGGGTCCTGGAGATCATCGCGTTGGGCGCCGAGGTCGAGATCGTCACCGGCGACGTGGCCGACGCGGCCGACGTGCGCCGAGCGGTCGAGACGGCTACCCGACGGTTCGGCGCGCTGCACGGCGTACTGCACGCCGCGGGTGTTCCCGGTACCGGCCTCATGCAGTTCAAGGCGGGCGCGGACCTCGACCGGGTGTTGGCGCCGAAGGTCGCCGGTGCCAGGGCGCTCGACGCCGCGCTGCGGGTCGGCGAACCGGACGAGGTCACGCTCGACTTCCTGGCGCTGTTCAGCTCGATCACCTCGGCGACCGGCGGCGGGCCCGGCCAGGTCGACTACTGCGCGGCCAACGCGTTCCTCGACGGCTACGCGGCCGAACGCGCCGCGAGCGGCAGGCCGACGGTGTCGGTCGGCTGGGGTGAGTGGGCCTACAACGGCTGGGACGACGGGCTGGCGGGCTACGACGAGGAGCTGCGGAAGTTCTTCACCGAGCACCGGGCGAACTTCGGCATCACCTTCGAAGAGGGCTGGCGCGGCCTGCTGCGGGCCGTCGCCACCGCCGAGCCGCACCTGATCGTGTCCACACAAGACTTACCCGCGATGGTCGCGCTCGGCACCCGGTTCACCGTCGAGGCGGCGACCGCGCCGTCGACCGTGCCGGACGGTGAGCGCCACCCGCGACCGGAGATGGTGACGCCGTACCAGGAACCGGTCGGGCCGACCCAGGAGCGGCTGGCCGAGACCTGGTGTCAGACGCTGCGGCTGCAGCGGATCGGCGTCGACGACAGCTTCTTCGACCTCGGCGGCAACTCGCTGCTCGGGATCACGATGCTGGGGGCACTGCGCCGCGTGTTCCCGGGGGCCGAGCTCCCGCCGCACGTGCTGTACGAGGCCCCGACCGTCGCCGCACTGGCCAAGCTCATCGACGGCGACAGTGGAGCGTCCACATCGGACACCCGCGTCGACGCCGCGCACGGGGAACGGCGCCGGGCGGGCCTGAAGGCCGCCGCGGCCCGCAGGCGGGCGGCATGAGCGAGCTTGCGAGCGAATCATCGACACAGTGGCGGGAACGCCACCGAGCGTGCGAGGTGGCTAGGTGACCAACCCACTGAGGCAAGACGAGAACGGAGCTGAGATGAGTGTCATCGGTGTGGTCGGCGCGGGGGTGATGGGCGTCGGAGTCGCCCAGAACTTCGCCCAGTACGGCCACGAGGTCGTCCTGGTGGACCTGACGGAGGAGGTCCTGGCCGAGGCCAGGGCCACGATCAACCGCAACTGCAGGCTCAGCCGGATGATGGGCGGCCCGGCGCTGGACCCCGACGAGATCCTGGCCAGGATCACCACCGCGGTCGGCCTGGACGCACTGGCCAAGGCCGACGCGGTAATCGAGAACGTGCCGGAGGTCTGGGAGACCAAGCGGGAAGTCCACGCGGCACTGGACGAGATCTGCGGGCCGGACACGCTGATCGTCGTCAACACCTCGGCCATCCCGATCACCAAGGTCGCCGCGGTCGGCGCCCACCCCGGACGCGTCGTCGGGGTGCACTTCATGAACCCGGTGCCCGCCAAGCCGGTGGTCGAGCTGATCCCCGGCGTGCACACCACGCCGGAGACCGTCGCCCGCACCAGGGAACTCCTGGCGGGCATCGGCAAGCGGGCAGTGGACGTGAAGGACTCGTCCGGGTTCATCTCCAACCGGCTGTCGCACGTGTTCATGAACGAGGCCGCGTACCTCGTCTACGAGGGCGTCGCGACCGCCGACGCTGTCGACCAGGTGTTCCGGGACTGCTTCGGGCACCCGATGGGTCCGCTGGAGACCGCCGACCTGATCGGCGTCGACACCGTGCTCGACAGCATCGAGGTCATCTTCCAGCACTACGCCGACAGCAAGTACCGGCCGTGTCCGCTGCTCAAGCAGATGACCGACGCCGGTCTGACCGGCCGCAAGAGCGGCCGGGGTTTCCACACCTACAGCGCTTGACCGTCCCTGAGGAGGCAGCCATGTCCGATACCACCAGCCAGATCCTTGGCTTCATCAAGAACCGCTTCCCGCAGGCGGAGATCTCCGAGACCGACGACCTGTTCTCGGTCGGCTACATCAACTCGCTGTTCGCCATGGAGCTGGTGATGTACGTCGAGAAGACCTTCGCCGTCACCATCCCCATCGACGAGCTGCTGATCGACAACTTCCGCACGGCCAAGGCGATGACCGAGCTGATCGGCCGACTCCGGTCCGCCGTCGCGGTGGGGTAGGGGAGCGCCATGACTGAGCTCTACGAGCCGACGTTCGAATCGTCGACACTGCCTGTCCGTGGCCGCGCCGACGCGCGGGCGTTCGTTAACGAGCACATCGTCGCGTACGCCGACATCTGGGACCGGGCGGGTGCCATCCCGGAGGACCTGCTGGCCAAGATCAGCGCGGCGGGCATGTGGGCCCCGTTCCTCCCGGCGGACCTGGGCGGATCGGACATGGACATGGTCACCCTCGGCGAGGTTCACGAGGAGGTCGGCCGAGGCTGCTCCTCGGTGCGCAGCCTGTTGACCGTGCACACGATGCTGTCCTGGGCGATGCACCGCTTCGGCACCGACGCGCAGCGTCAGCGCTGGTGCCCGGACCTCGCCGCCGGGCGGGTGCTTGGCGCGTTCTGCCTGTCCGAGCCGGGCGCGGGCAGCGACACGAGCGGGATCGCCACCGAGGCGGTGCCGATCGCCGACGGCTGGATCCTCAACGGCGGCAAGAAGTGGATCACCAACGGGCAGCGCGCCGACCTGTTCATGGTCTTCGCCCGCGGCCCGGCGAGCACCATCGCGCTGCTGGTGCCGTCGGACGCCCCAGGGGTCACCGTCACACCGATCGACGACATTCTCGGCACTCGCGCGTCGATGCTCGCGGAGGTCTCGTTCACCGATGTGGAGCTGCGCAGCGACGCGCTGCTCGGCCCGAGCGGGTTCGCCTCCGGCATGGTGCTGACCGCGACGCTCGACCTGGGCCGGTACAGCGTCGCCGCGGGTTCGGTCGGCATCATCCAGGGCTGCCTGGACGCCTGCGCGGACTACGCGGACAAGCGCACGGTCGGCGGTGTGCCGCTGCGGGAACTGCCGCTGATCCAGGCGAAGATCTCCGACATGGTCACCGACGTCCGGGCGGCCAGGATGCTGGTGGCCGAGGCGGGCAGGCTGAAGGACCGCGGCGACGCCGCGACGATCATGGCGACCTGGATCGCGAAGTACTTCGCCTCCACCGCCGCGGCCCGGCACGCGAACGAGGCGGTGCAGGTGCACGGCGCCAACGGATGCGGCTCGCACTACCCGGTCGCCCGTTTCTACCGGGACGCGAAGGTCATGGAAATCATCGAGGGCAGCACGGAAATCCAGCGGATGACCATCGCGGCCGAGGCACAGCGAAAGTGGGAGCGGTGACCAGCACGATGGATCGCGCGGCCGAGTTGGCCGCGCCGAAGCAGGGCAAGATCAAGTGTGTCGTGTGGGACCTCGACAACACCGTGTGGGACGGGGTCCTACTGGAGGACGCCGAAGTGCGGCTGCGGCCCGCCGTGGTCGATCACATCCATCGGCTCGACGCGATGGGCGTGCTGCATTCGGTGGCCAGCAAGAACGACCACGACGCGGCGATGGCGAAGCTGGCCGAGTTCGGGCTGGCGGAGATGTTCCTCTACCCGCAGATCTCGTGGAACGCGAAGTCGTCGTCGATCGAGCGGATCGCGACGAAGCTCAACCTGGGACTCGACGCCTTCGCGTTTGTCGACGACCAGGAGTTCGAGCTCGGTGAGGTGGGGCACGCCCTGCCGCTGGTCACCTGTGTCGACGCGGCGGTGATGGACGAGACGTTGGTGCGCAGGGACTTCCGGCCGCGGTTCGTCACCGACGAGTCGGCCGAGCGGCGTGGCATGTACCAGAGTCAGCTGGCCCGCGACGAGCTGGAGACGGAGTTCGTCGGCACCAGCGAGGAGTTCCTCGCCAGTCTGGACATGACGTTCACCATCGCCCCGGCGCGCACCGAGGACCTGCAGCGCGCCGAGGAACTCACCGTGCGCACCAACCAGCTCAACTCGACGGGCAAGACCTACTCCTACGACGAGTTGGACGCCCTGCGCGAGTCGTCCGACCACCTGCTGCTGGTCGCGTCGCTGACCGACAAGTACGGCTCCTACGGCAAGATCGGCGTCGCGCTGGTCGAGAAGGCGAGTCCGGACTGGCGGCTGAACATGATGCTGATGTCCTGCCGGGTCATGTCGCGCGGCGTCGGCACGGTGCTGCTGGGCCACATCATGGGCCTGGCCCGGGCGGCGGGCGCGGGGCTGCGGGCCGACTTCGTCGAGACCGGCCGCAACCGGATGATGCAGATCACCTACGCGTTCAGCGGTTTCCGCGAGGTGGCACGGGACGGCGCGAACACCGTGCTGGCCGCGGACCTTTCGACGGTCCAGGCACCACCCGGCTATGTGACGGTGGAGGTGCTGTCATGACGACCGCGGCGGTGCGCCGCGCGCAGAGCCCATGGCTTCCGTTCAGCGGCGGGCAGGACGGGACGCGCCTGTACTGCCTGACCCACGCGGGCGGCTCGGCGTCGGCCTACCGCTCGTGGGTCGGCCGACTCGGGTCGGCCGCGGTGTGCCCGGTGCAGCTGCCCGGCCGGGAGACCCGGCTCGGTCAGCCGACGCACGCGGACATGGCCGCCCTGGTCGGCGAACTCGCCGACGTGCTGCTCGCCGACCTTGCCGGTGGCGGCGGCCGCTTCGCGGTGTACGGGCACAGCTTCGGCGCGCTGGTCGGTTTCGAGCTGCTGAACGAGCTCGCCCGCCGGGGCGAGCGGGCGCCTGAGCACCTGCTGGTGTCCGGCTGCCCGGCGCCGCAGTCCTGTGAGGATGGTGACCGCCCAGTCGCCGACATGACCGACGCCGAGATCGTGGCCATGCTGCGGGGTCTCGGCGGCACCCCGGAGTCGTTCCTGCGTGACCCGACGGTGCTGCGGATGATCCTACCTCCGTTCCGCGCCGACTTCGCCGTCCGTGACGGCTATCGGTACCACCAGCGCCCGCCGCTGACGGTGCCGGTGACCGCGATCGCCGCGGCGGCGGACCCGCGGGTCGACACCGCTTCGATGGCGGGCTGGCGCGAGGTGACGACCGGGCGGTTCCGCGCGCACACCGTCCCGGGCGGACACTTCGCCGTGCTGGAGAACTCAGCCACCACTTTGGCCTTGATCAGCTCCGCGCTGGGCGGGTGACGGGCAACGCGAATTTCTGCTGAACGCCGAGAGTGGGGCAGGGGCACCCCGCGCTGAGATTTAGCGAACGGTTGTTCCGCCAATAGCGGGCCGATAAGGGACCTTCATAGCGTCTGCGACGTACGGAAACCGAAGGTCCTAATCGGAAGGATTCTCATGTCACCGCTCAGAATCGCCCGTCGCGCAGTCCTGGTCTCCGCGTTCGCGATCGTCATCCCCACCTCGATCGCGCACGCGGGTCCGGCCGACGTCTCCGTCGCCGCCAAGTCGAGCGCCGCGGTCCCGTCGGTCAGCGTGCTCGCCGACACCCCCTGGGGCTAATTGTCACCCCAGCAGTGACTTGAGGTCGCCCGACACCGCCGCGACCCCGGCACGATCCATGATCTGTTCGTGCACCGCCAGTGCCTCCCGGTACGCGGCCTCCGCCTCGACGGCGCGGCCGAGCGCCGCGTTGACCACGCCGAGCCGGTGCAGAATCCGCCCCTCGCCGACGACATCGCGGCCCGCCCTGGCGACCTGGAGCAGTTCGGCCAGCACCTCGGCGGCGGCGGCCAGCCTGCCCTGGTCCACCATCAGCTCGCACAGCCGATAGCGCACCTGGACCTCCACCCGGCGGCTGCCGACCTTCTCGCACAACGCCAACGCTTCCTTCAAATGGCTTTCGGCTGCCTCCGGGGCCCCGGAGATCAGCTCGATGTGGCCGATCTGGCTGAGCACATGGGCGTGACCGATCCGGTCGCCGACGATCGCGAAGTCGGCGAGGGCCGACCGGTAGCGCTCGGCGGCCCGGTCGACCTGACCCCTTGCCAGGTCGAGGAAGGCGAGGTTGCGCACGGTCATCGCCCGGCCGTGCGGGTCACCGAGCTCCTCGAACGTGGCGAGCGCGGGCAGCAGCACGTCCTCGGCCGCCGCGGTCCGATTGCGACTCAGGTACAGCGATCCGAGTGAGCACATCAGCGCCGCGGTGCCCCGGCTGTTGCCCTTGGCCCTGGTCACCTCCAGCGCGCGCAGGTGGGTGAACTCCCACTCCGCCAGGTAGCTGCGCGCCTCGAAGATCACCACGAGGCTCACCGCGAGGTCCCAGCAAAGCTCGTCGAGGCCCAGCTCAGCGGCTTGCTGCACGGCTTCGGACAGGTTGGACCTGGCGGCCTCCAGCCAGCCGAGCGGATCGGCCAGCGCCGTGGCCAGATACGACCGGGGTGGCTCCCACGTCGCCGCGGTGCCGTGCAGCACCGTGTAGTCGCCGCCGTAGACCCGCCGGTGCGCCTCGGTGGTCAGCCGCAGCCAGCCGCCGATCATCCGGCACATTCCGGAGTGGATCACCCCGGGCTGCTCGGTCGCCGCCAGCCGTTCCCTGGCGAACAGGCGGATGATCGCGTGCATCCGGAAGTGCGGGTTGCCGTCGCGGTCGATGGACGCGATCTCCAGCAGGTGCACGTCGACCAGCCGCTCCAGCAGCTCGGTGGTCTGGTCTACGTCGCCGTCGACCAGCGCGGCGGCCGCCCAGGCCGGGAAGCCGTCGGAGTTGATCGCGCCGACCAGTCGGAACAGCCTGCGCGTCGCGGGATCCAGGCCGTCGTAGGACATCGCCAGGCTCGCCCGGACGATCATCTCGCCGTGCGCGAGCTCGTCGAGCCTGCTCCGCTCGTCGGCGAGCCTGCCCACCATGCCCGACAGCGTCCAATGCGGACGCCCGGCCAGCCGTGCCGCGACCACCCGCAGCGCCAGCGGCAGCCCGCCGACCAGTCGGACCAGCGTGCCCGCCGCGTCGGGCTCGGCCGCCACCCGCTCCTCGCCGACCACCTTGCCGAGCAGTTCCAGCGCGGCCGGGTCGTCCATCACGTCGATCGTGGTCACCCAGGCACCGGGCAGCCCTCTCGGTCGGCCCCGGCTGGTCACGATCACCGCGCAGCTGTTGCTGCCCGGCAGCAGCAGGCGCAGCTGGACGCTCGCGTCGGCGTCGTCCAGTACGACCAGCATCCGCTTGCGGGACAACAGGTGCCGGTACAGCTCGGCGCGCTCCTCGGCGTGTTCGGGGATCGCGGCGCCGGGCAGGCCGAGCGCGCGCAGGAACCGCCCGAGCACCTCGGTCGGACACGCGTGTTCAGACGTCGTACCACCCAGGTTGGCGTAGAGCTGGCCGTCCGGGAAGTGCTCGTCGATCATGCGGTGTCCGATGTGCACGGCCAGTGCGCTCTTGCCGACGCCCGGCGAGCCGGTCACCATCACCACCCGGACCGCCCGCTGGTTGTCGCCCGCGACGAGCCTGCGCTGGATCGCGTCGATCTGCTCGGTTCGGCCGGTGAAGTCGGCGATGTCGGCGGGCAATTGGAACGGGCGGACGCCGCGTTCGGCGGCGGCCGACGGCGACGGCTTGTCGGTCTCCAGCCGCAGGCCCTCGCCGCCGGTGAGGATCGCCCGCTGCAACTGGCGCAGTTCGGTGCTCGGTTCCAGCCCGACCTGGTCGACCAGTTGGTCGCGGCCGATCCGGTAGGTGTCGAGCGCCTCGGCCTGGCGGCCCGCCCGGTACAGCGCCAGCATCAGCTGCCCGCGCAGCCGCTCGCGCAGCGGGTACTCGTTGACCAGGGTGCCGATCTCGCTGATCAGCTGGTGGTGTCGACCGAGCCGCAGCTCCAGGTCGGCGTAGGTCTCCACGGCGGCAAGGCGCTTCTCGTCCAGTTGCAGGCCCTTGGTCTGCAGTACCCGGCTGGACGTGCCCGCGAGCGCCGACCCGCGCCACAGCCCGATCGCGGTGCGCAGGTGGCGGGCCGCGTCCTGCGGCTCGTTGTTCCTGATCAGATTCTGGGCGTCGGCGACCAGGGAGCTGAACACCTGTATGTCGAGCCAGCCGGGCGGGACCTGCATGAGGTAGCCGGGCGTCCGGGTGACGATGACGATCGGCAGGCCGATTGTGGACAGACTGGTCCGCAGGCCGGACACGCAGATCTGCACCTGGGTGCGCGCGGTCGCGGGCGGATCGTCGTACCAGATCGCGTCGACGAGGGTGTCCAGGCTGACCACCTGGTTGGCCGCCAGCAGCAGTGAGGCGAGCACGATCTCGCGCCTGCCGGGGGGAACTGGGTGCTGGGTGTCCTCGGTCCAGATCTCGAGGGGCCCGAGGATCCGGAGCGCGGGGACAGCCGGGGCAGGCCGGATCTCGTCAGTGGCCACGGATCATGGCCTCCACGATAACGGTTGTCTGTGGCGGAGTTTGGTCACGATGGCCCCCTTGGCGCATGCGGTTGTCGTAGACCTCGGCGGGCCGCGCCGAGTTCCTCCCATCCCGTGGTCGCCGCAGTGTCCGACTTTGTTTCTGTTGTTGACCGATCATCGACAACATCGACAACGAGGTCGGCCCGATCCGGGCGACTCATTGTCGACGCCGCGGCCGGGATCCGGATCGACCATTAGCGTGGTTCGCCCAGTGAGTCCCTGTGCGCGTGCGACAGTTGGTCCATTCCACTCCGGACAGTGACCGCTCGTGCGCGGACGTGGCATGGTCACGCCGAGTGAGAAGCGCCGATCCGGGCGGCTCGGACAGGATCACCCGCGAGGGTGGGCAGCATGTGGGCGACGGCGGCGGCCAGTTGGGGGTCGACGGCCGGTCCACCTGGTGGGATCGGGATCTCGATGTCGGGGGCGACGCCCGCGTTCTCCAGGGAGCCGCCCGCTTCGCGCAACAGGTAGCGGAACTCGGGCTGGGTGGTGACCGTCCCGTCCACCAGGTGGTGCCGCGGCCAGGTGGCTATGACACCGCCCCAGGTCCTGGTGCCGATCAGCGAACCGAGGCCCGTGACACGGAACATGTGGCTGAAGATCTCGCCGTCGGACCCGGTCTGCTCGTTGATCAAGGCGACCATCGGGCCACGCGGCGCCTCGAGTGGGTACGGCGCCGCCCCACTCCACCGGCCGTGCTCGACGCCGGAGCGCCTGCGGGCCAACCGGTCCAGCAGCAGTGGCGAGACGTGCCCGCCGCCGTTGAACCGGACGTCCACGATCAGGCCGGGGGAGTCCAGCTCGGTGAGGAAGCCGCGGACGAAGTCGGCGTAGCCCGCCGGAAACATGTCCGGCACATGCAAGTAACCGAGCCTGCCGTCCGACGCGGCCCGCACATACCGGCGGTTGGCCGCGACCCAGTCGAGGTAGCGGGCCCGGTCCTCGGTGGCGATCGCCGACACCGCGACCCGCCGCGGTGTCGCACCGGGACGGTCGACGGTCAGCTCGACTTCGTGGTCGGCCCGTCCGACCAGGAGCTCGCCGGGGCCCGCGGCGCCGACCAGGGTGCCGTTGACGGCGGTGATCGCGTCCCCGGGCCGGATGTCGGTTCCTGGCCGATTGCACGGCGATGTCGCGTCTTTCCGCCATGGATCGCCGCGCAGCACCCGCGCCACGCGCCAGGTGCCCGGCTCGGCGCCCGCCCAGTCGAGCCCGAGGAAACCCTGTTTGTGTCGGCCCGCCACGCGGTGGTCGCCACCGCGTTCGTAGGCGTGCGATGTGCCCAGTTCGCCTTGTAGTTCCCACATCAGATCGGACAGTTCCGTCCGGCTCGCGACCAGTTCGGCGAGCGGCGCGTAACGCTCGTACATCGCCGCCCAGTCCACTCCGGACATCTCCGCGTTCCAGAAGCACTCGCGCTGCAGCCGCCAGGCCTCCCGGAACATCTGGCGCCACTCGGCGGCCGGGTGCACCGCGACCGTGACCCGGTCGAGGTCGACCCAGCCGGTGCGCCCGCCGGGGGAGTCCGGCTCGTCGTGCTCGTCGACGGCGTCCTTGTCCGCGCCCGCGGCGACCACCCGCAGCTGCTTGTCGGCGCGGTAGAGCAGCGCGCTCGCGTCCGCGTTGACGTCGAACTCGTCCACCGGGCTCAGGAAGTCCGCTGTCACCTCGCCCGTGCCGAGGTCGACCATCGTGGCGGACCCGTCCGGCTCATCGTCGGGGTCGTCGGCCGGGACGGTCAGCAACAGCACCCTGCCGGGCAGGCCCAGCACGCTCGCGTAGCGCCCCTCGGGCACTGGGAAGGCCACCACCCTGCGGTCGATGTCGACCAGATCGATGTCCACGGCGGCGCCGTCGGCCCGCGGCTCGACGGCGGTGTCGGTGCCGGGCGCGTGCGGCCGGGGAACGAACGGGGACACCTCGTGGGCCCGCAGCGGGACCAGGTACGGCCGGGCGCCGAACGGGAAACCCACCGCGGCCTCGACCTGGTCGAGCCGCGGCGTGACGTCGCGCTGCCCGATGAAGTAGAGATAGCGCCCGCCAGGGTCGAACGCGGGCCGCGAGTCGCGCAGCACCGGTTCGGTCACCTGGAACGCGCGGGCGATGGCCACCTCGGCGACCTTGATCGCCGACGTGCGCGGCGTGTTCGGATAGGTGTAGGCGACCCAGCGGCCGTCCGGCGACCAGGTGAGGTCCTCGATCCGCTCGAACGGACTCGCGTCCAACAGGGTCGGCAGCGGTCGCTCGTCTTCAGTGTTCAGGACCCACAGCTGTTGGCGGTTGGTGGTGAACGCCACCAGCCCGGACACCGGGGAAGCCACGAGTTCGGTGACGCACCCGAGGTCGCCGATGTGCAGATCGGTCTCCGCGGTGCCGCCCTCCGCGTCGAGCAGCACCAGCCGCTCGGTGGGCTGGTCGTCACCGGCGACCGCGACCAGTCGGGTGCCGTCGGCCAGCCAGCGCGGCAGCCGGTAGCGCACGCCGACCGCCTGGCCGTGGTCGCGGACCGGGCCTGCCCAGTGGTCGAAGGTGAACGCCTTGCCTCGGGCGAGCACGGCCAGCCGGGTGCCGTCCGGGCTGACCCTGGCGTCTTCGAGGTGGTCGGCGGCCCGTGCGAACCGGCGCTGCCGCTGGGCGCGCGCCGAGACCAGCTCGACCGGGATCTCCGCGGCGTCTCCCGTCGCCGGGTCGAGCCGGAACAACCGGGCTCCCGCGTGGTAGACGAGCTGAGTGCCGTCGGTGCTGAGGTTGCGGGCGTAGAAGTCCGCGTGCTCGGTGTGCCCGCGGAGGTCGGTGCCGTCCGTCAGACAGGAGTAGACGTTTCCAGTGCCCTCGTGGTCGCTGACGAAGTAGATACGGTCGCCGACCCAACAAGGTCCGGCGAGGTTGCCTGGCAGGTCGAGCAGCCGGGTGAACCGACCGCCGCCGGACGCGTCGATCCACAGGTCGCCCGCCGCGCCGCCGCGATAGCGCTTCCACCGCGCGGGATCGGCGTTGCTGCGGCCCAGGACGACGCCACCGTTCGGGCCGAACGACAGGGCGGTCGCGGCGCCCGGGTCGAGCAGTCGCGGCGCCGAACCCGACGCGGCGACGGCGAACAGCCGGAACCCGAACCCTGCGGCCTGCTCCGCCGTGCTCGCGTAGACGACCTCACCGGTGTCCGGGTGCCAGGTCACCACGACGCAGCGGGTCGCGGCCTGGAAGGTCAACCGGCGGGCCGGACCGCCCGCCATCGGCTGGACGTAGACCTCGGTGTGGCCGTCCTCGGCCGCCGCGAACGCGACCTGGGAGCCGTCCGGCGACAGCCGGGGGTGGCAGGCCTCCGACGCGCACGTCGTCAGCCTGCGGGCGGGTCCGCCGGTCGCGGCCACCGCCCACAGGTCGTCCTCGCAGGCGAACACCACGGTGTCGCGGTGGACGGTCGGGTAGCGCAGGTAGCCGCGTCCGCTCGCGGTCATGACGTCATTGCCGCCTTCGCCCTGATCCGGTCGGCGATCGCGGCCCGCCGGTCGGCGGCCTGGGTCCGCTGCTCGCGCTCGTCGTCCTCGGTCGTGGTCCAGTACAGCGCCTTGCGCCACTCGCCGACGGTGTAGGAGTCGAACGCGCAGCTGACCCGCTGGTTCGTCGCCAGGTGCTCGGCCGACGCGAGCATCGTGTTGTGGTCGAGCACCTGGTTGATCACAACCCGCATGTTCAGCTCGGACCGGATGTAGGCGTGGGCCGCGCCGACCGCGACCACGCCGAGCCCGCCCCGGTAATGCGGCAGCACGCCGAAGGACAGCTCGCAGACCTGGGCGCGCCAGTCGATCGAGGTGATCCAGGAGAAGCCGATCACCGCGCCTTTGGCGCCGCACATGGTGAACATCCGCTTCACGGCGTGTTCGGAGTGGATCGTCTTGCGCTGGTTGGCCGTCAGCGCGTCATCGCCGGTGGAGACCGCGAAGTCGGTGAGGTTGGCCTGGAAGCGCGACTCCCGGAGCAGTTCGCTGCGGATCGGGATGTCGGCCTCGGTGAAGTGCCTGATCGTCACGAGTGGCATGACGGCTTCCCTCCTGCGTAGACCAGCACGTCGTGGTAGCCGCCGGACTGGAAACGGTGCCCGCGCAAGGTGCCGACCTGGCTGAAGCCGCACCCGGTGAACGCGGTGCCTGCCTGGGCGCCCGCGGGCACCATGGCCACGAACGAGGTGCACCGGCGGTAGGCGTCGAGGAAGGCGAGCAGCGCGCGCACCGGCTCGGTCTTGGCCGAGGTCGTCGCGACCTCGCCCTGGCGGGGCTGCCCGGTGTTGGGCACGTAGCCGACGACGGTGTCGCCGTACCGGAACACCATCGCGTTCAGCCGCACCAGTTCGGCGGCCAGCAGCGGCTCGTTCTGGGTGACCGGGTCCAGCCCGAGGAACCCGCGCGCCGCTTTGCCCGCGGCGTGCAGCGCCGTGGCGGCGTCCGTCGGGTCCAGCGGCTGGATCGTGGTCGACTCGGCCGGTTGTGACAGGTGCGTCGACTGTGTGGTGGACAGGTCAGTCATGGCGGACCATTCCCCAGATCTCCCGGTCGACCGCGCGTCCGGCGTGCCAGGCGCCGTCTGGCAGCACGGCCTCCCGCTGGAAGCCCGCGCGGGCGAGGATGTCGGTTCGCGGCGTGGTCGCCGGGGTGACCCAGCCGTGGACCCGGTGCAGGTTGAGCACCCGCAGGCCGTGCTCGACGGCCAGGCCGACCAGCTGTTCGGCGGCGTCGGCAGCATCTGGCCGCAGCCCGATCTCCAGCCTTGCCCTGCGGTGCACCCAGTCGACCTCGGCGAACCGGGCGAAGCCGATGCCGTCGGCGACGCACAGTTCGGCCCGGTCGTCCACCGGGGCGCTGACGGTCGTGGGTTCGGCCAGGGGCGGCCGGTCGGTCAGCGGGAGCCCGATCAACTCGCCGGGCAGCCAGTGACCGGCCAGCAGATCGCGATCACTGTCGCGGTAGCCACGCAGTCTCATGACGTCGGTTCCCAGATCTGTGCGAAGTAGACGTAGCCCGCCCGCTGTCCGTTGTGGACGGTGACGCCCGCGAGGGTGCCCTCGTCGATGAGTCCGAACGCCCTGGCCGCGTTCAGGCCGCGGCGGTCGAACTCGCCGACCTGGACCACCAGCCGGACGACCTCCCGCCGCGCGCGCAGCGCGGCCACTACCTCCCGGTAGGCCGCCGTCCACCAGGACAGCGGGGCCGCGGCGCGCAGCCGCAGGTGCACCTGGTGGTGGCAGGCGTGCGACTGGCCGACGGTCTCGACCGCGTACAGCCCGACCAGCGCGCCGTCGGCGAACAGCAGTCTGGTGTCGTCGCCGAGCAGGTCCACGATCTCCCACTGCGGCCTGCTGTCCGGAATCGCGGTTCGGTAATAGAAGTCGGATTCGGTGAACAGCGCCAGCACATCGTCGAGATCGGCCGCCGAATAGGGCCGATTGGACCAGTCCGGAATGGTTTCAGAGTGTGTCGCGACCGTAGTGGCGGTCATTAGTCGCCTCCGTGCCTTGGAAATGAAATAGTGGTAAGGGCGACGTCGGACTTCGAATGAGGCCCGAGCGTCGCCCTACCGGCAGCCCGATCAGTTCCGGGCATCACTCATGAATCAAGCGGCCTTGTTGGCGCACTTGTCGGCGGCCTTCGACGCGGCCTTGTTGGCGGCCTTCGAGGCCGCCTTGCTCGCGGCCTTGTTGGCAGCCTTGGAAGCGGCCTTGTTGGCGGCCTTGGACGCGGCCTTGCTCGCAGCCTTGCTCATGTTTTCTCCTCCTGGTTTGAATCTGCGCCCTGACTGAAAGTCCGAGCTGGTGTTACGCCGATGAGATTCGCGGATTCGGAATTCGCGGTCAAGGTCTGCGCGGTGGCCACTGGCGACCGGTCGGTGACAGCTTCTTACCGACCGCACGGTGCCATCCACGACCACTTTCGTGGGCGGGCGGACGACGCACACAATCGGCAGGCAAAGCCCGCGAGAACGCGTGGCGGTATGCGCGATTTCGGGACGCGACGCGCCCCGCTCGCGGCGGAGATATGGGGAGGGGCGGCGTGCGGATCCAGGGCATCGAGTACGGCGAGCTGGCCGAGCGGTTCGGCACACCGCTCTACGTCTACGACGGCGAGGTGTTGACCAGCGCGATCACCGACCTGCGAGACGCCTTGCACCCGGCCGTCGAGGTGTTCTTCTCGCTGAAGTCCAACCCGAACATCAGCGTGTTCGACACACTGCGGTCAGCGGGCGCGCGGGCCGAGGTGTCCTCGGTCGTCGAGCTGCGCACCGCGCTCGCCGCGGGCGCCCCCGGCGGCGACATCATCTTCCTCGGCCCAGGCAAGAGCGACGAGGACCTGGTCGCCTGTCTCGACGCCCGGGTGTACGCCATCGTCTGCGAGTCGTTCGACGAGCTGGACCGCATCGAGTCCCTCGCCGCCGAGCGGGCGCTGACCCAGCGGGTGCTGCTGCGGATCAACCCGGCGTACTCGGTCAGCGGGTCCCGGCTGACCATGGGTGGCAAGCCGCGCCAGTTCGGCATCGATGAGGCTCAGGTGCTCGCGGCCGGGGACCTGCCCAGCCGCTACCGCCATGCCGACATCGCGGGCATCCACGTGTACCTGGGCACCCGCATCCTCGACGCCGACGTCGTCGTCAAGAACACCGCGCAGGTCTTCGAGCTGGCCGAGAAGGTCGTCGAGGCGACCGGCATCCGGTTGGACGCGGTCGACTTCGGCGGTGGGCTCGGCGTCGCGTACTTCGACGGTGAACACGACCTCGACCTGGACGCGCTGGCCGCCGGGCTCAACCCGCTCGTGGCCGAGTTCGCCGCCGCGCACCCGGGCACCCGGCTGATCATGGAATCCGGTCGCTACCTGACGGCACGGGCGGGCGTTTACGTGCTCGGCGTGCGCTACGTCAAGGAGTCGATGGGGGAGTGGTTCGCCGTCGCCGACGGCGGTACCCACCACCACATGGCCGCGGTGGGCATCGGGTCGTTCGTCAAGCGCAACTTCCCCGCCGTGCTGCTGCGCGGCGACACCGAGTCGCAACCGCGGCCTTGGCAGGTCACCGGGCCGCTGTGCACGCCCAACGACACGCTGCTGAAGAACGTGCTGCTGCCCACGCTCGCCGCCGGGGACCTCATCGGGGTACTGCGCTCGGGCGCCTACGGGCCGTCCGCGTCCCCCGGCTTGTTCCTGAGCCACGGGTACCCGGCCGAGGTTCTCGTCAGCGGCGGCACCGCGCACCTGGTGCGCGACCGCGACCAGCCAGAGGACCTGCTTGGCAAGCAGCACCTTGTATCCACCGCTGTCCGCACCGAAGTCCCCACTGCTGTCTCCACCTGATTCCCCGCTGTTCTCCCCACCCCGGAAGGAAAGTGACAGTCCGATGGACCGCACCGAGATCATCGACCACCTGCGGATCGCCCTGTCGACGGTGCTCAACCGCGACATCGGCGAGCTGGCCGAGGACCAGCGGCTGTTCGAGGACCTCGCGCTGGACTCCACCAGCGTGATCGAGCTGCTGATGAGCCTGGAGGACACGATCGACCTGGAGATCGACCCGGACGAGCTGGAGCCGGACGTGTTCCGCACCGTCGGCAGCCTCGCCGACTACGTCAGCGCCGGGTTCGCCCGGGCAGCGGCCTGATCCCATGACCGACGTGCGGACACCGCGGCCGACGATCGGTCTGTCCCGGGTCGCGGCGTGTCTGCCCGGTCTGGAACCGGTGGAGGACATCCTGGTGCGGGCCGGGCGCCCGCCGATGGAACGCAAGCTGTTCGCCAAGGTTCACGGGCTGAGGACCAGCCCCACCTTGGCGCCAGGGGAGCACACCGAGGACCTGCTGGTGTCGGCGGGCCGGGCCGCGCTCGGTGGTGACACCGCCGATCTGGTCCTGTATGGACACACCGTGCAGACTCAGGAACTCGCGCTGCGCGGTGGTTTCCCCGGCAGATTGCGCGATCGACTCGGCCTGCCAGAGGCCGGGTGCTACGGCATCTCGCACGTCAACTGCACCTCGGTGCTGCGCGGGATCGACCTCGCGACCCGCTACCTGCGCCGAAAGTCGGGCACGCCCGCCGACCGGGTCCTGGTGCTCGGCGGCGACCACGGCAGCGCGCACGACCTGACCAGGGTCATCCCGGGGGTGACCGTCGGCGGCGACGCGGTGGCCGCGGTGGTGGTCGGTGTCGACACGCCGTCGCGGCCGGTGCGCTACCGCCTGCTCGGCGCCGCGTCCGGCCGGGAGACCAGGTTCCACCGCAACCAGCGGATGTCGCCGGAGGACGCCTCCGACTACACCGCGGTCTGCGCGACCGCCGTCGTGGACACCTGCCACCGGGCCGCGGCGAGCGCGGGCCTCGGCGTGCAGTCGCTGGACTGGGTGTTGCCGCACCTGTCCAACCGGATGTTCTGGGGTCGCTTCGCCAAGCTCGCCGGGATCGACCGGGAGCGGATCCTGGTCGACCTGATCCCGGAGATCGGGCACAACTTCGGCGTCGACGCGCTGCTCGCCCTGGACCACGCCGACCGCGCCGGGCGGCTGCGCCCCGGGGATCGCTGCGCGCTGATCTCCCTGGGCCAGGGCGCCTACTTCCAGGTTCTGATCATCGAGGTCGCGGAGGACTCATGAGTACGGTAATGCTGCGGTGCGAGCGGACCGGCCGCGAGGAGAGCCTCGCCGCGGGCCTCGCCGTCGCATTGTCCGATGTGGACGTCATGGCGACGGCGCCGGGCGGCTACGCCGCGGTGCCCGCGACCGACAGGGACACCGAGTTCGTCAACGGGCTGGCCGAGCGGGAAGGCATCGCGTTCATCGCCTGCCCGGCGGACCGCGCCCCCGACACCTACCGGCTGGCCGAGGTGAGCAGGCGCCTGGCCGCGGTCCGACTCGGGGTGATCCGCCGGTCGCTCGACCTCGCCGTCGAGCACCTGTCCGGCCGCGAGTCCGGTGGGGAACCGTTGGTGCGCAAGCAGATGATCACCGCGACGATCGCCGACGTGATGGCCGAGGTGGAGATGCTGCGCGCCTACGCCACCTCCCAGTCCGACCCGGCCGCGCTCGCCGAGCTGCACACGCGGCTCGACGAGGTCGGCTGGGAAGTCACCACACTCTTCGGCGCCGCCGGGTACATCGCCGACCACCCGGCCCGCGCGCTGTACGTCTCGGCCATCGTGGCGAGCGTCTGGATCGACCGGGAAGGGGTCACGCCGTGATCGAGCTGGACAAGGGAATGCGCGCCATCCGCGACATGGCGCGCCAGGGTGGCGAGGAACTGCGCACGCGGGCGCTGTCGATCGACGCCGATCCCGACGACATGGCGCCCCACTTCGACTCGCCGGTGTTCGCGCTGGTCCGGCAGTCCAAGACGCCGCTGGAGTTCCGCGAGCCGGGTGACCACCTGAAGTGGAGCCTGGACAGCGACTCGTGCCTGGCCGACGTGGTCGGGATGGTCGAACTCGGCCGCGGCGACGCCGCGACGCTGTTCGCCTGCCCGTCGCCCGCGCTCGCGGGCGTGTTCGTCGACCTGCTCGGCGACGCCGAACAGAAGCAGCGGTTCTACACCCGGCTGCACGGCGGCCGGACGTGGACGTTCTTCGCGATGACCGAACCCGACCACGGCAGCGACGCGACGGCCATCACCACCCGGCTCGACAAGGACGGCGACGGCTACCGACTGCACGGCGCCAAGCGCTACGTCGGCAACGCCGCCCGCGGCGGCATCGGCGTGGTGTTCGGCCGGACCGGCCGCTCCGCGCTGTCCATCCGCGCGGCCCTCATCGAACCGGACGCGGTCACCGGCTGGACGGCCACCCGGCTGGACACCGTCGGCCTGCGTGGCGCCTGCCTGAGCGAGATTCGCCTCGACGGCGTGCCGGTCACCCGGGACATGCTGCTCGGCGAGCACCTGCCTACCACCCGGCGCGGCATCTGGGGCGCGGTGAAGACGTTCAACAACATGCGCATCCAGGTCGCCGCCGCCGCGGTCGGCACCGCGCTGGGCATCGCCGAATACGTCGAGGAGCACCGCAAGGGCGCCCCGGGCGCCGCACTCGCGCTGGCCAGGGCGGACGCCGCCCGCGAGCTGGTGTACGAGGCGGCGGCGCGCATCGACCGCGACCCCGACCGGGGCTACCTGTCCAGCGCGGCCAAGCTCGGGGCGACCCGGATGGCCGTGCGCGTCGCCCGCTGGGCGACCGGCGCTATGGGCCCGGCGGGCCTGATCGAGCACCCGTTGCTGGAGAAGTGGACCAGGGACGTGTGCGCGTTCGAGTTCATGGACGGCACCACCAACATCCAGCGCCTGCACGTGGCCAGGGGCCTGCAGACCGGCGACGCCGATGCCTGAGCTCAGCGTCGACGCGATCGGCGTCGCCTTCGTGCCGCCGGACTACCAGCGGGCGCAGGCACTGGACCCGGGCGCCGAGTTCGCCATGCAGGCAGGCGGTGTCGCGCACTTCAGCGGTGTCCCGATGGAGCGGCTGCTGGTGCTGCGGTCCGAACTGGACGGTGAGTCCGACGTCAGCTCCCTGGCGCTGGCCTGCCTCGGCCCGCCTGCCGAGCCGCAGCCGCTGTTCCTCGTCCGCTCCGGCCCGGAGCGCGATCCCTACGTCGTCGAACTCGCGCGGATCGTGCACGGCGCCGCGTGGGCGGGGGAGGACGTCGGCATCACCCATCTCGACGAGCTCGGCGGCACGCTGGTCTTCGACCTGCTCGACTGGGCCGTGCCCGCCGCGGGCGCCACCGTCCTGGTCTGCGACGACCCCGCCTACGTCGACGAGTCGCAGGACACCAGCCGCATCGGCGCGGTCGCCATCCGGCTGCGCCGGGGTCCTGGTCCACTGCGGGTGCTCGGCTGCGGCGAGGGCAGTCCCGGCGCGGTGCCGGACTGGTCGGACCACCTGTTCGTCGGCAGCAGGCCGTGCGACAGCTGGCTCGCCCTGCACGCCGCGGTCGCCGACGGCCGAGTCACAGACGGCCAACAGTTGCTGCTGTACACCAAAGGGCCGACCCGTGCGGGCTGGCTGTCGCTCGCCGCGGTGGACGTCGCGGGCTTGCGGCTGGCCGGGCGCAACCCGACTGTTCCCAAGCCAATGGTGGGGGAGTCACCGCGATGAAGGTCGGCGTCGATGTGCTGTCGGTGTCCCGCTTCGCCAAGGTCGCCGCCCACCACCGCTACCGCAAACTGGTGTTCTGCACCGGCGAGCTGGCGCGGGCGGACGAACTGGGACCGCGGCGGAGCGCCGAACGGCTGGCGGGCGTGTTCTGCGTCAAGGAAGCCACCTGCAAGGTGCTCGGCCGCGGCTTCGGCCAGGGACTGCGCTGGCGCGACATCGAGGTGGGCAACGACTCCTGGGGCGCGCCGAAGGTCACCCTGCACGGCGGCGCCCGGCGACTGGCCGACGAGGCCGGGCTGAGCGACATCGCCGTTACCCTCACCCACCAGGTCGACATCGTCATCGCCGTGGCCGCCGCCGTGCCGGACCGCACCTGCCGCTGTGAGAACGGAGAACCGCTATGACCGGCGTCATCCAGGCAGGCTTCGTCCAGACAGCTGAACACCTGCACGGCTGGTTCCTGCGCGGGGTGCGGGCCAACCCGAACGGGGTCGCGCTCCGCTCCGGAGCCACCAGCCTCACCTACCGGCAGCTGCACGAGCGGGCGCTGGCCCTGGCGGGCGACCTGGTGGCCCGCACCAACGGCCCGCGCCGGGTCGGCGTCCTCGCCGCCCGGGCCGAGTACGCCTACGCGGGCATCCTCGCCGCCGGTTACGCCGGTGCCGCCGCGGTGCCGCTGAACCCGGACTTCCCGGTCGAGCGGACCCGGCGGATGCTGGGTGCCGCCGGCGTGGACGCGCTGCTGGTCGACGCCGAGGGCGCGGCCCAGCTGCCGACCTTCGCCGACGAGTTGGGCGCCGCGGCGGTCATCGGGGAGCCGACCTGCCCGCCGTTGGTCGAGCCGCACGTCCCCGGACCCGACGACGTCGCGTACATCATGTTCACCTCCGGCTCCACGGGCCGCCCGAAAGGCGTGCCGGTGCTGCACCGCAACGCCGATGCCTACCTGCGGCACATCCAGGGCCGCTACCACTTCACCGCCGACGACGTGTTCTCCCAGACCGCCGACCTGACCTTCGACCTGTCGGTCTTCGATCTATACGCGGCGTGGGGTGTCGGCGCGACACTGGTGACCGTGCCGCAGCAGCAGTTCGTCGCGGTGCCCAAGTTCGTCGCGCGGCACGGCATCACGGTGTGGCTGTCCTCCCCGAGTGTGATCTCGCTGCTGCGGCGGGTCCGGGCACTGAAGCCGGGTTCGCTGCCGACCATGCGGACCAGCCTGTTCTGCGGCGAGCCGCTGCTGGCCGCCGACGCCGCCGACTGGCAGGCCGCGGCGCCGAACTCGGTGGTGGACAACCTGTACGGGCCGACCGAGCTGACCGTGTCGTGCAGCGTGCACCGCTGGGACCCCGAGCTCTCGCCCGCTCTGTGCGTCAACGGAGTCGTGTCGATCGGGTCGATGCACGACGAGCTGCGGTACGTCTTGGTCGGCTCTGACGGCGAGGTGGGCGTGGAGAAGGGCGAGCTGTGCGTGACCGGCGCCCAGATGTTCCCCGGCTACCTCGAACCCGAGGACGACGCGGGCCGCTTCCTCGACCACGACGGGTGCCGCTGGTACCGCACCGGCGACCTGGCCACGACGTTGCCCGGCGGCGAGTTGGCCTACCTCGGCCGTACGGATCACCAGGTGAAGGTCAACGGCGTGCGGGTGGAGCTGGCCGAGGTCGAGTGGGGCCTGCGCGGGCTGGCAGGAGTGACCGACGCGGTCGCGGTCGCCGTGGATGGCGAACTGCACGCGTTCTACCTCGGCGACCGCCGCCCGGACGCGGAGCTGATCGAGGAACTCGGTGCGGTCTTCCCCCGGGCCATGATCCCGCTGCGCTACCGGCACCTCGACGAGTTCCCCCTCAACGCCAACCGCAAGACCGACCGCAAGGCCCTGGCCGCCCTATTGGCTTCCGAGTGACTCGGCGCAGATCGTCAACCATCAGCACGAGCTGTTGCCCGATCAACGCTCTCGACATCTACGGCCATCCCGAGTTCATCAACACGCTCAAGGTTCCGGTTGTCGGCACTAACGATCTGTTCGACCGTTGGACAACGTCCGTCCGGTTGAATACGACGGGAAGCGATCTGGCTTGACGCGGGGAACGCCCATCTGCAGGGGCCACGATTGACGCAGGTCAATGGATTCGTCGGCAACCCAGCCGACACGACGAGACCGGAGGGAAGGCCACGACCCGGTCCACCGACGTTCGGCAGACCGGGTCGCGAAGGGTGCGGCTGCGAGTTCAGAGCGACAGGACGAGCCGCGCGTCCTGCTTGTCGATGACCACTCCGGCCGATGGTGCGGAAACGGGGGCACCGGCGGGGTAGGCGTCAATGCGGGGCTGGTGGTCGCGGTCGCGATCCCACACCGTGACCTGCGCGCACAGACGTTCAGCGAGCTGCTGCCCGGCGGGGCCGTGGCCGATTGCGCCGAGTTCGGAACGCCGCACGGGGCCGTCGATGCGACGGTAGGTCAGGTAGGCCAGGCTAGTGCCGTCGGTGATCGCCGGGGTGCGCCACTGGATCACCGGGGTGCACAGGCCGGTGCTGACCGCCTCGTCCTCGGCCGAGATGCGGCAGGTCCCCGGGTCGGTGGCGGTCAGGTTCAGCCACACCCCGTCGAACGAGTCGGTGGGGCCGACGGTGACCTCCGACCAGACGGTCGACTTGGGCTGATCCAGCACACCCCGCAGAGCGGCGGGGTCGATGCCCTGGTCGACGTCGAAGCACAGACTGACCAGCCCGCCTGTGTCGATGGTGCCAGCCTGTTCGCCCTCCTGGCCGATCATGGGGACGAACCCGCACAGGTCAGTGCGGTCGGAGATCAATCGGTCGCCGTCGCGCACGAACGCGATGCTGCGCGTCTGCCCCCGCCAGCGCAGCGGCACAACCAGGCGCCCGCCGGGGGCGAGCTGTTCGCGCCACGCGACGGGCAGGTCCCAGGCGCCGACCGTCACGATGATCCGGTCGTAGGGGCCGTTCTCGGGTGCGCCGAGCGCGCCGTCGCGAGTGATGACCTGGACTTCGCGGTTGCCGGTGGCGTCGAGGCCGCGGCGGGCTCCGGCGGTGACCTCCTCGTCGATGTCGACGGTGGTGACCCGCCCGTTCGGCCCGGTCAGGACGGCCAGGAGGGCGGCGTTGTAGCCGGTGCCCGCGCCGATCTCCAGGATGTTGTGGCCGGGGCGGACGTCGAGCTGGTCGAGCATCATCGCGACCACGGTGGGCACCGAAGCGCAGCTCAGCGCGGAGCCGTCGGCGGCCCTTTTGGTGATGACGGCGATGTCGGCGTAGGCGTCGGCGAGGGTGGCCTCGGGCACGAACGCGTGGCGCGGGACGGCGCGCATCGCGGCCTCGACCGCGGTGGTGCGGGCGTACCCGCTGTCCTTGACGGTGTCGACCATGGTGTCCCGCAGCGTCTCCGGTGCGCTGTCGGTGGTGGTGTTCATTGGTTCCTTCCGCTTGTTGTAGTAATTGTGCAGGTCGGTGGGTGAGCGGGTCAGCCGGACAGCAGCAGGCATAGGTCCCACCGGGTCGTGTCGGGCCGGCCGGTGTCGACGGTGTGTTCGGCCAGGCGCAGCCCGGCTTCGCCCTCGAGCAGCCCGCCGGTGCCGAGTGGGGCGTCGATGTGCAGCCGCTGGTCCATGCGTGTGCGCAGGCGCGGCATGGCGGCGGCGAGTTCACTGCCGGGGTCGGCATCCGCGGCCGCCCGCCAGGTGGTGAGGACGAGCCCGGCCCACCCGTGGCACAACGAGTTGTCCCGCAATAGGGCGAGTTGCCGGTCGTCGGTGACGCACCCGGCCCGACGCCGCTCGACTTCGTCTACGTCGAGCAGTACGACGACGCCCGCTACCTCGACGACCACGACCGCGTCGAGGCCTACGAACAGCTCTGGGGCTACCTCCAAGCCGCCGCACTGGGCCCGCAGGACTCCATCGAGTTCATCGGGAAAGTGGCGGATCACTACAGCTAGCACCACCGGAAGGAACCGCTCATGGCCCTACACCACGACTACCTGCCTGCCGACACGTTCACCGACGCCACCTGGCAGAAGGCCACCGCGAGCCAACCACAGCAGAGCTGCGTCGAGTTCACCAAGATCGGCCGCATCATTGGCGTCCGCGACAGCAAGCTCGGCGCTGACAGTGCGATCCTTCAGTTCACCGAGAACGAGATCGCTGCCATGCTCACCGGCGCGAAGGACGGCGAGTTCGATCACCTGACCTGACCGCATTCTTGTCCCTCGCGATCAGCCAGACGCGCGACGACCTGCGCTGGTCCCTCGACCCCCGGCAGCGCCCGGGGGTCGAGGGCGTTTCATGGGTCTGGCTGGAGATTTCCCGTCCGTGTCGCAGGCGCTGGCAAGTCCTGCGGCACCTCACAATGGGGTGATGGTCAACCTTCGATCACGACGATTGGAAACCTTGTTCGGCGTCACCCTGGACCAACTGGCAGCCGAACATCTGGAGGCGCTCGTCGCCTCAAGCACCAAAGAATCGTTCGATCTCGACTACAAGCGCGACCACTACGGCAACGGCGGGTCCGACCGCCGCAAACTCGCAGGCGACGTCGCCGCACTCGCCAACACCGCAGGCGGCGTCATCGTGATCGGCATCGCCGAAGACGAACAAGCGTGCGCAGTCGACGCACCCGGAGTCGCGATCTCCGACGCGGAAGCGGGCCGGATTCGGCAAGTGGTCGCCTCACTCGTCGCACCCGTGCCGACCTTCGACATCCTCGTGATCCCCAAGAACACCGAGCAGATCGACCACGCGCTCTCTATCCGAGGCTGAGCTCGCCGCCGCCTACCGCGACCGGCTTGCCGGGGCCGAAGCACAGACACGCCGGATCGAGGAGATCGAACGAGACGCGCTCGCCCGGCTGGACCCCACGTCTGCCTGGATCGTGCTCTCGCTTGTCCCGGATCTGCCCGGCGAGTTCATCATCTCCCAGAAGGCATACCGCCAGTTTCAGCGGGAGATTGTCCAGACCAAGGTCGATTTGTTCAGCGGAGGTGTCTACACCCGCGCCTGGACAGGCCGTCGAAAGCTCGTTGCCGACGGAACCGCCGACCAGTCACCACTGGCCCGGTGGTCCGCCCTCGACCTTCACACCGACGGATCAGGCGTTACGCGCTGCCCGTCGCCGACCTCACCAGGCGCGAACCGTGGCGACAAGCCCCTACAGGCGATGACGCGCCGCCAGAGGTCCAGTTGGTTGACGACGAGTCGATCGTGCACGGCGTCCTGTCTGGGCTCCTTCGGCTCGCCCAGCACGCACGCGATCGAGCCGCAGTCGGAGGCGGAGTTCTGGTGCGAGCCCAGCTCTATCCAGTCTCATCACAGCGCCCCACCCAGATTGGGCACAGTCGTGGCCACAGCTTCGGCGGCTCACGTGGTCGCCACTCGATCACGGAGTCGCCACCCCCTGCGGAGACATCGGCCGCCGTCGATGACCTCACCAGCCCCGGCCCCGACCTGGTCGCGGTCGCTTGCCGCCTCGCTGACGAGCTCGGCCAAGCGTTCGGCGTACCCGAGATGGGCCAGCTCACCACCGACGGGACGATCCGGCGCAAGCACTGGAACCACGGGTTTCAGACCGTGATCACCGCATGGGCGGCGGCCAACAACATCACCGTCACCGACGACACGATGGAGCAGTGACAGCCGTGCCCGCGCTGCCTGGCGTTGATCGCAGTGCTCGTCAGCTCAGCGCAGGGGGTAGCGGCGGCCCGACTCGCGGGCCTGGGCCAGCCTGCGCAGGGCGATGATCGCGGAGTCGCCGAGGACCGTGCCGACCACGACGCTCTCCAGCATCCGGTCGACGTCCTCGGCCGCCGCAACGTAGTCCAGGTCCGCCGCCGCGATCAGCTCGGCGGCCGCGGCGAAGCGGTGCAGCCTGGCGATGATCCGCTCGTGCCCGAGATCCCGGGCCGCGGTCAACACCGCCGCCAGCGCGGCCATCGCCGGGTGGCCCTGCGGGCAGTCCCAGCCCAGGCCGTCCAGCAGCGCGCGGACCTCGTCCATGGCGTCCGGGTCGACGGCGGCGGGCGCGTCGACCAGGGTCCTGGACACCGTCCCCAGCAGGCCGTCGATGTCGTCGGTCGGCGAGTCCACCGTCGCGAGCACCTCGCGGACCGCCGCTACGGACAGGCCACCGAGGTCGATCATCGCGCGAACCAGGCGCAGCCTGCGGATGTGGCTCTCGTCGTACCGTGCCTGGTTGGGGCTGGTCCGCACGCCCGGGGGCAGCATTCCCTCGCGCAGGTAGAACTTGATCGTCGGCATGGCGACGCCGCTGCGCCTGCTCAGCTCCGCGATGCGCACTCCCAGTGCCCCCCGATCACGTCCGGTCGGCGGCGTTATCGATGGCGAAGCGTTGCGCGGCCTGCACCCCGGCCTGGAACCGGCTCACCGAGTCGAGACTGTCCAGCAGCGCGGCGATGTGCCTGCGGCAGGTGCGGACCGACATCCCGAGCCTGCGGGCGACGACCTCGTCGGTGTACCCCTGGGCCATCAGCCGGGCGACCGCCTGGTGCAGGTCGTCGACCGCGCCCGCGTAGCCGAGCTCGTCGGACTCATACGGCTTGGCGCCGTCCCACAGCTGGTCGAACAGATCGACCAGGAAGCGCACGACGTTGTCGTCGCGGACTCGGCGCGCGGTGGGCGAGCCACCGGGCGCGGGCAGGCTGAAGATCACCGCGATGGACCGGTCGAACACCACCGCGGCCTTGGGGACCTGGCTGAGCGTGCGGACCATCGCGCCGTCCTCGACCATCCGCTTGGTCCGCGCGCGCGACCCGAAGTCGGCCCGGCTGCGGTGCGAACCGACGACCCGGACAGGGACATCGCGGTCCAGTACCCCGAAGCACGGGGCCAGCAGCTCGTCGAGCAGATCCTCGTCGTCACAGCTCGGCCGCAGGACCAGCAGCTCGTCGCGGCACACCTCGGCGGCGAGCTTGAACAGCCCGCGCATCTCGGCGACCCCGTCGAGGCAGTCGATCGAGCCCGCCTGCGGGGCGGCGACCGCGTCGATATGACCGCGCAGCTGGTCGGCCAGTTCCGTGCGCTGGTAGATGGCCCGCTCGATGGGGGAGACCAGCAGCGTCGCCGCGACCTCGGGGTTGACCGGTAACAAGCGGTTGCTCATGGTGTCGTCGACCCGTAAGAGCTGCAGTTGGCCGAGCCGGGAGACCGCGGCGATCACGTCGTGGATGGACAGACCCAACTCGGCGCCGACCGCGTCGAGCGAGGTGATCACGCCGTGTCTGGTGGCGTGGCGGTAGACCGCGGCGGCGTCGGCGGCGACCTGGTCCACTTTGGATCTTTCCTCGGCGGTGTCGCCCACAGTAGGGGTCCAGTCGACTCGCGAGAGCGCACTTGTCGTCATGAGTTCCTCCCAAGCCCTCCGATGCACTCACACCAGTCGCGCGAGTGGCGAGCACAGCGTCGGCTGACCCGCTATTGGCGGCTTATCGCGGCGGCGCAACCCCTAAAAGTCGTAGGTCGGTCGGCGATAGCGGCCCGATAGCTCGGCGAAAGGTGGCGGTGGTGGAGTCCGACCAACTGTTGTTCGCCGATTGGGATGTGACGACGATGCCGATACCCCGTGTCTTCCTGGACACCCTGCTGGAGCACCTGCCCTACGCGGCGGGGAAGGACCTCGTCGAGACCGACGAACTCGCCGCCCTCGGCCTCGACTCGATGGGTGTCGTGCAGTTGCTGACGAGCCTGGAGGAGATCTTCGGTCTCGACCTGCCCGACGAGTTGGTCACCGAGGACACCTTCGCGACCGTCGGCTCACTGTGGCTAGTCGTGTCCGAGGTCGTCGGACCGGAGCAGTTCGCCGATGCCTGAGACCCCGACGCGGCCGGTGCGCGTCGACGAGGTGATCAGCAGCGGCGACGCCGACCGGCAGGCGGTGACGTACAAGTCGGACACCCTGACCTACGCCGAACTGGCCGACGCGGTGGCCAGGGTCGCCGCGGGCCTGCACGACCTGGGCATCCGGCGCGGCGACCGGGTGCTGATCTACGCCGAGAAGCGGATCGAGACGGTGGTGGCGATGTTCGCCGTCGCCGCGGCGGGCGCGGTGTTCGTGCCGGTCAACCCCCAGTTCATGCCCCGACAGATCGCCTACGTGTTGGAAGACTGCGCGGCCCGCGCGGTGATCAGCACCGTCGAGCGGCTCGACGCGCTCGCCGAGGCCATGACCACCTCGGTGGAGCATCTGGTGATCATGGGTGACGTCGTGGTCGCCGAGTCCCTCGACCTCGGCCCCACCGTCACCGCCTGGCAGCGGCTCGCCGACACCGAGCCCACCCCGGTGCCCGACGGCGCGGCCGTGATCGACGCCGACGTCGCGGCGATCCTCTACACCTCCGGCAGCACCGGCGGCCCCAAGGGTGTCGTGCTGACCCACCGGAACCTGTTGGCGGGCGCGGAAAGCGTCGCGGGCTACCTCGGCCACCGGTCGACCGACGTGGTGCTCTCGGTGCTGCCCCTGAGCTTCGACGCCGGGCTCAGCCAGATCACCACCGCGCTGATCTCGGGCGCGCACGTGGTCCTGGTGAACTATCTGACCCCGCGTGAGGTCATGCGCCTGTGCGAGACGCACAAGGTGACCGCGCTGACCTGTGTGCCGCCGCTGTGGCTGCAACTGGCCGCCGTGAAGTGGACGCCCGAGTCCACCGCGCACCTGCGCTACTTCGCCAACACCGGCGGACGCATGCCGCGCGCCACGCTCGACCGGCTGCGGGAACTGTTCCCGACCGCGCGGCCATTCCTGATGTACGGCCTGACCGAGGCGTTCCGCTCCACCTATCTGGACCCGGCCGAGGTCGACCGCAGACCCGACTCGATCGGCAAGGCGATCCCCAACGCGGAGGTGCTCGTGGTGCGGCCGGACGGCACGCCATGCGCGCCGGGCGAACACGGCGAACTGGTGCACCGCGGCGCGCTGGTGTCGCTGGGCTATTGGAACGACCCCCAGCGCACGGCCGAACGATTCCGGCCGCTGCCCGGACCCGCCGGGGTCACCAGGCCGGAACTGGCCGTGTGGTCCGGTGACGTCGCCTACCGCGACGACGAGGGCTTTCTGTACTTCGTCGGCCGCGACGACGAGATGATCAAGACGTCCGGTTACCGGGTCAGCCCGACCGAGGTCGAGGAGGCCGCGTACAGCACCGCGCTGGTGTCCGAGGCGGTCGCTTTCGGTGTGCCCGACGACAAACTCGGCCAGCTCATCGTCCTGATGGTGCGCCCGACCGGTGCGGACCTGTCGGCCGAGGAACTGGTCAAGGCGATGGCCCAAGAGCTGCCGCGCTACATGCTGCCCAAACGCGTCGAGATCCTCGACGAACTGCCGAGATCGGTGAACGGAAAGTTCGACCGGGTCTTGTTGCGGCGAAAGGCAACGTCATGACGGCCACTGTGGACACTTCGAGCCTGCAAGATCGACACGTGTCCGGCGAGCTGACGGTCGGCGGGATCGGGATCGAACGGCTGGCGGCCCGAGTCGGCGGCACCCCGTTCTTCGCCTACGACCGCCACCTGATCACCCAGCGGGTGGCCGAGGTGCGTGCCGTGCTGCCCGCGTCGGTGCGGTTGCGCTACGCGGTGAAGGCCAACCCGATGCCCGCCGTCCTGCACCACCTCAGCGGCTTGGTCGACGGCTTCGACGTCGCGTCGGCCGGTGAACTCAAACTCGCCCTGAACACCACGACACCCCCCACGGCGGTGAGCTTCGCCGGTCCAGGCAAGACGACCCCCGAGCTGACTCAGGCGGTGGCCGCGGGCGTGACCGTGGAGCTGGAGTCCGCGACCGAACTGGCGAGGGTGCGCGAAGTCGGTGCGGCCCTGGGCATCCAGCCCCGGGTCGCCCTGCGCGTCAACCCGGACTTCACGGTCACCGGCTCAGGCATGCGCCTCGGCGGCGGCCCCCAACAGTTCGGCGTCGACCGTGAGTTGGTGCCCGGCGTGCTCGCCGACATCGCCGCGTCCGATGTGGACTTCCACGGTTTCCACATCTTCGCGGGTTCACAGAACTTGCGGGCCGACAGCATCTGCGAGGCCCAGCGCCGCACCGTGGACATGGTCCTGGAGTTGGCTGCGGCGTCGCCCCTCCCGATCCGCTACGTCAACCTCGGTGGTGGTTTCGGCATCCAGTACTCCGCCCGCGACCAGCCCCTCGACCTGACCCCAATCGGCGACAACCTGTCCGAACTGGTGGACTCCCGACTCCGACGCGCCCTCCCCGGCGCCCAGGTGATCATCGAACTGGGCCGCTACCTCGTCGGAGAGGCAGGCGTCTACCTGACGCGAGTCGTCGACCGGAAGGTGTCCCGCGGCAAGACCTTCCTGGTAGTCGACGGCGGCCTGCACCACCAACTCGCCGCGTCCGGCAACTTCGGCCAGGTCATCCGGCGGAACTACCCCCTCGCGGTCGCGAGCCGCATCGCCTCGCCCCCGACCGAGAAGGTGTCGGTCGTCGGGTGTCTGTGCACGCCACTGG
Source organism: Actinokineospora sp. (assembly GCA_035540215.1). Taxonomy (GTDB): domain Bacteria; phylum Actinomycetota; class Actinomycetes; order Mycobacteriales; family Pseudonocardiaceae; genus Actinokineospora. The sequence continues at coordinate 98,246 of DATLIA010000241.1, forward strand.
ACCTGCTCGGCAACGATGTCGACTTGCCTGCGGCGGGGGTTGGTGACCTGATCGCGATCTTTCAGGCTGGGGCTTATGGGCTCACGGCCAGCCCGACCGCGTTCCTCGGGCACCCGTCCCCAGGCGAGGTCCTCGTCTGACGGTGAAGTGGAATTGAGAAGTGGGAACCTCGCTGTTGCCCACGGCTTGACACAGATTGGTGCAGCTGGTTGACAGACCTGGCTCGGCTCGACTCGCCGACCTGCGGGTGGGCGCCCTCGTCGTCCACCATCTGGGTTGGTTGGCGGCGACACGAGGAATGCCGGTTTCGAGGACTGCGCCGTGGTCGGCCCGAAACATCGCCCTCTCCAGGACCCGACTACGGCCTGCAGCCAACCGCTCGCGTAACGTGTGACAGGACGTGAAGGGGCGTTGTGACTTCGTTGGTGCGAGTCTACTTGAACCCGGCCAGCCTGTTGCTGGCCGCCCTTTTGGCGATCGTGCTGTTGGCGGTCTTGTGGTACCGGCGGCGAGGCGATCGATCGCGTCCGCATGGCGCGGTAGTCGTCGGGGTAGGCGTCGCGACCGTTGTTTGGTTGATGTTCTTGGCCTATGTGACGGTTGTTGCGCAGACGACGTCGATGCTGCCAGTCCGGTTCAGCCTGGTCCCGTTGGTTGACACAGTGCGAGGGTTGATGTCGGCGAGTGCTGGCAACGTTGTCGTCGCCACGGCCGCCAATATCGTGCTCTTCGTTCCGCTGGGTGTGATCTTGGGTGTGGCGGCACCGGCGGCTGGTCGGGGCCGGCGGCTGGTTCTGTCGCTCGCAGCCGGCGTTGGTGTTTCCGTTGCAGTCGAAGTGGTGCAGGGGTTCGTCGTCCAGAAGGGGGCGGTGACTGCGGACGATGTGATCGCCAACGCCTTCGGGGTCGTGGTCGGTTGGCTCGTGATGCGGTGGGTTGACCGCGGGGCCCACGCGGTCAACCCACCGTCGTCATCGGCCGAATTCAGCCGCGTTCAAGATCACGGGTAGTACGTCACGCCGTCAGCGTGGATGACCGGGCCGTTGCTGACACCAGGGGACGCCTCGAACTTGTAGTCCCCCGGTGAGGTGTACCAGGTCAAGTCGTCGGCCGCGTCGCACCCGGTCGCTGCGAGCGGGGGCTGCACCTCGCTCGTCGGACGGTGGTCGCGGTCAGAGCCGGTCAGCTCGACGCAGCCGTGGCCAGTGGCACAGAGGCGGTGGCGATCGCTCGGAGCACGCAGTCGGAACGGACACGGCGTGAGCTGGCGACGAGCGTGTCGATCATGGAACCCTGGCAGGCGCATAGCGGTGTTCGAGACTTCATCGAAGCGGTCACAACCATAGGAAGCGAGCGATCGTGCTGAGCGTTGACGACCTCGTGGGGCGGAACGAGTGGGACGACGTCATCACCAAGTATGGGCGCCCGTTCGTCGTCTACAAGTTCGCGGCCACGCTCGATGGCCGGATTGCGGCCGAGGACGGCACCAGCCAGTGGATCACCAGCGCCGATAGTCGAGCCGAAGTGCATCTGCTGCGGGCGGGCTGCCACGCCACGGTGGTCGGCTCAGGAACGCAGCAAGCCGACAATCCGAACCTGGCGGTGCGCGGCAATGATGATCCGCGCCTTGACCTGGCCATCGTCGAGAACCCCGAGAAGCAGCCGCTTCGTGTGGTCATCGACAGCAACGCCAAGACGCCCGCTGATGCCAAGGTCTGCAACGACGCGGCGCCCACGCTCATTGTTGTGGCCGAGGATGCTGACGCTTCGCACCTTGAGGGTGTGGTCGACGTCGTGCGGGTCAAGCGCGCGGATAAGGGACTCGACCTACCCGAGGTGCTGCGTGGCCTACTCGAACGCAACGTACGCGCCATTTTTCTCGAAGGTGGCCCCACCCTCGCGGGTAGCTTCATTGCCCAAAGGCTGGTGGATCGTGTGGTGAACTACGTGGCACCCGCATTGCTCGGCTCGGGAAAAGGCGGCCTCGAAGACGCCGGCGTCCGCACGATTGCCGACATCCTGCGTCTAGAGCTGGTCGACGTGGCGCGGTCCGGGACGGACGTGCGATTGGTCGCACGTCCGATGCGATGATTCACGAACGCGCGTCGGAAGCGGGACCAGGGCGATCAGGTCGCCGAGCGGAAGCCGGTAAACGCCCGGCATCATCGCGGAGTCTCTTCGGCTGAACGGCATCGAGCCGACCGAGGCCGCGATCATGAACGTCACGGCCGAGCTGGTTCGCGCATACGACGAACACCGGCACGAGCTGGCTGCCACAGGACGTGCACTGCCGGGCGCGCAGGACACTCTCGCGCTGCTCGCCGGTCTGTCCGCGATCTACCAGAGCGTCTTGACCGGGAACCTGCGGGACGTCGCGCGGGTCAAGCTGGAGGCCTTCAACCTCCACCAGTTCGTCGATCTAGAAGCTGGCGCGTACGGCGAAGATGGGCGCGACCGGGCCGAACTCGTCCACATCGCTCAGCGACGAGCCCGGGAACGAGCCGGCGCGCGGTTCTCTAACGACAGGACCGTCCTCGTCGGCGACACCGTCAACGATGTCCGGGCGGGGCGGGAGGCCGGCGTGGCCGTGGTCGGCGTGTCCACCGGCAAAGCGAGTCGGGACGAACTGCGGCAGGCGGGGGCCGCGGCGGCATTCGATCACCTGGATGAGGTCAGGACGCACTTGCTCGCCCTCGTGCCCAATTAGCTGGGACGAATGGGAGCCGACGTGGCGCACCAAGACCAGGCGGAGCACCAGGTCGTGCTAACCACCACCGACAGCGAGGCCGCGGCCGGTGCGCTGGCGAAAGGCATCGTAGGCGCCCGGCTGGCCGCGTGTGCAGATCGTGGGGCCGATCCGCAGCGGGTACCGCTGGGACGGCGAGATCCAGAACGACCAGGAATGGCAGCTCTGGATCAAGACGACCGGTGACCGCGTGGCCGAGTTGACCGAGTGGATCAAGACGAACCACAGCTACGACGTGCCCGAGGTGCTGGCGATTCCAGTGACACGGCAGCCCGGAGTACTTGGCGTGGGTAACCGCCGAGACCCGCCGCGGCTGAATCACCTCGACATCGCGTCGGCCGGTGAGTCGGTCCGGGCGGGCCGCCGCCCGGACCATCCTCGATATCGAAGCAGCGCGATCGGTCAGTTGATCGTGAGACCGCTCGTGCCGCTGGTGATCGTGTGTTTGACCCCGTTGAAGGTGATCCCCGACAGAGTGCCGGTGATCCCGCGGGACACCCCCGCGTCCGTGAGGCCCACGTTCTTGCCGTCGGGGGCGTAGCCGAACAGGTCGGTGATGATCACGCCGCCGAACGCGCCGCCCTCGGTTCCGTTGAACACCGACCCGTCGCCTGCGGGCACGCCGCGGTTCGCGGTCGGGGTGAAGGGACCTCGAACCGCTGGGCACCACACGGCCAGGGCCGGGTCGGCGGTGGCGAACGGGTCGGGCGCCGAGCGTAGTGCGCTCACCTCGGTCGAGGTCAGTGCGCGGGTGTAGACGCGGGCATTGTCGATGGTGCCGAGGAACTGACGGGTCATGTCCCGAGGGCAGTTGCCGACAAGCACGTCGACCCCGGTCGACGGGGTCAGCGCTCCGGTTTGCGCGCGGGAGGCCACTGAGACGCCGTCGACGTAGATCCGCATGATGGACCCGTCGTAGGTCGCGGCGATGTGGTGCCTGCCCGCGGTGAGCGCGGTGGTGGTGCGCAGTTCCGCCCAGTTGCCGCCGACGGCGATCACGAAGGACAGCAGGCCGCCCGCGCCGCCGCGCAATACGTAGCCCGCGTTCCCCGAGGTGCCGAAGGTGTCCTTCGCGATGACGCTGTTGCGCCAGATGTCGGTGGCCCAGCCCGACGCGTTGACCCACGCGGACAGGGTGAGCGCTCCCGTCGGGTTCAGCGCGGGCGAATCAGGCACGACGCTCGCCGGGCCGACCTGGCGCGGCACTCGCAGCACCAGCGCCGTGTCGGTGTTCGTGTGCGGGTTGCCCGCGCTCGCTTGCCCGCTGACCTCGGTCGTGGACAGCGCCCTGGTGTAGACCTGCGCGCCTGCGATCTGGCCCCGGAACATGCGGGTGGTCGCCGACGGGCAGTTGCCGATGACCAGATCGGTTCCTGTCGACGGCTTGATCGCTCCGGTTTGCGCGCGGGACGCCACTGAGACGCCGTCGACGTAGATCCGCATGGTGGAACCGTCGTAGGTCGCGGCGACGTGGTGCCAGCCTGTGGGCACGGTGCTGGTGGTCTGCAGTTCGGCGTAGCCGCCTGCCGCCAGGTACACGACGAAGGAGAGACGCCCGCCCGCGCCACCCCGCAACACGTAGCCCGAGTTCGCGCTGATGGCGTCCTTGGACACGATGCTGTTCTGCCAGATGTTGGTATCCCAGCTGGTGGCGTTGACCCAGGCGGCGACCGTGATCGCGCCGGTCGGGTTGAACGTCGGTCGATCGGCCACCGGGAAGCCGAACACCCCCGGCAGGATCTGGTGCGCCTGCCCGAACGGACCTTGGCGGGTGACACCGCTGAACCTCTCGAGCTGGGTGCGCAGCGCGGGGTAGTCGCCGAACTTGGCGAACGTCTGTGCGGTGAGCGCGGGCCAGGACTCATAGGCGCCGGTTGAGCCATGGTCGCAGCGGCTGACCGGGGCCTGGCTGTCGCTCAGGGAGAGCGCGCGCATCCAGTCGCCGTCGAGCAGTTCGTCGTTCACGAACGCCTTCATCTCGGTGCGCTGGGTAGCGGTCAGGTCGGGCGCCAGCGCGTTGGCGCCGATCACGAAGTCCACCACGGTACGGACTTGCTGAGTCGTGCCGTCCGGGTACCGGCAGTTCCACACGCCCTCGCCCGGTGCGTAGAGCGCGAGCACCTCGGGCACGAGATTGGTCGCGGACGTGGTCAGCGTGGTGGCCGTCACGGTGTCGCCGGAGCGCCGGTGCAGATCGGCGACCTGGCGCATGAGCCAAACGTTCGCGGCGTTGAACGACAGGACCTGGTTGGTGTACTTGGGCAGCACCTCGAACAGGTTGCGGTTGCCGCCGTAGTCGGCGAGCTTCTGCCCACTGGGGACGAGGTTCTGCCAATAGGTGGCGTTGGTCTTGAGTGCCTGCAACACGGTCCTGGTGCCCGCCGTGCTGGACAGATGCGCCCAGTCGCCGGTGAGCTTGACGTAGTTGAGGATGGTGCTGGACACCGTCAGGTCGTTCGCGCTGTACCAGACGCCGACCGCGCTGCCGGACAGCGTGTCCATGCCATAGCAGCGATGGATGTCGATGGAGAGCCAATACGAGGTCTGCGCCTTGATCATCGCCGGGTCCAGCAATGTCAGCAACACCGAGGCGTACGAGGTGTCCCAGAAGAACACCGTCGTCTCGCCGTACAGGCCCGCGCCCGTGGTGTAGATCCGATCGAAACCGGAATAGGTGCCGGTTCGGTTGAGCACGGTGTTGAACGCGGGCCCGAGGTTGGATCGCTCCGCGCTGAGCACCGACAGCACACTCATGTAGTATAGGCGATTGATCCCCCGGCTGTTGGTGGACAGCACCGGAAGCGCGCCGGAATAGTGCCCATTGCCGGGCGTGAAGGCGTCGTTCCAGCGCCCCACCCATTTCGACGCCGCGGCGTCGAACACCGAGCTGAACGATGTGTTCGCCGAGTTGGCCGCGGCGAGCACGGTGCTTGCCTCGGACGCCGACACCAGCGCCTTGCCGGTGGTGGTCTCCCCGAAGGCCAGAACCACGTTGATTGTCTTCGACCCGCCCGCGGGTACCGTCAGCGACCACTGGGCGGTACCCGCCGGACCTGACACCGTGATCTGCGGGGCGGGGGAGAACGCGAACGCCGACACCGCGGGTCCCGTCGTGTCCGCGACGAACACGTTCTGGCCCGACGTCTGCGCGGCGAAGTTCTGGTCGTTGGGCCGAGGGACGTGCCAGTCCCACCCGGTGGTGAACTTGCGAATGCGGGGGTTGAGCGCCATCGACATGGTGGTCGACACCGAGGCGGCCGTCGGGTTGCTCACGGTGATCTGCAGCAGCAGTTGGTTGGCTTCGAACGCCAGCCGGGTGACGGTCCGCACCAGCAGTCCGGTCGGTGTCTCGCCGAGCCGGGTGATGTCGTACGCGGTCCAGCGCACGTGACTCGGTGCCACCCCGACGCCGCCGAAACTGACGTCACACGCGGTGCCGCCCTGGGTGTAGGGCACCAGCGCCAACAGCTCGACGCCCGCGATGTTGGCGTCCGCGCCTACCCCGCCCCAGAAGTTGCTGATCTCCGGCCGCTTCGCGATGTGCGCGCAGGCGAGCCAGTCGCTGCCCATCGACTCCAGTGTCGGCACACCCGCGGGCGCGGCCGCCGCACCGGTCTGGGCGGCGGCGGGCGTGGCCGAGAAATCGGCGACCACCGCGGCCACGCCGAGCACGGCCAGGCCGTCGAGGAACTGCCTGCGACTGAACTCGGCCACGGTGGACTCCCTACCTCGTCGGACCTCCATCACGCAGATCCGCCCGCCGGGATACTTGCATACGAGTTGCCCTTCGACAAGATCGATGCACACCACGCGTTGAGGGGGACTGGAGTCCGACGCGTTCACCCAGACTCCGCCGAATGCGGCAGTTAGGTCCGCTTGGCCGCCGGGACCACGAACCGCTGGAAGACCAGGTCTCTCAGCACGTCATCGCCGCCCTCGACGATCGACACATACCGCATGTCGCGCACGAGTTTGCCGATCGGGTGCTCAGCGGTGTAACCCAGACCGCCGAACAGCTCCGAGGCCACCGAAGCGATCTGCCAACCCGCCTGACCGCAGAACATCTTCGCCATAAGCGCGGACTTCAAGCTGCCCTGGCGCAGGAACTCCTCAGCGGCGTCCGGCCGGGAGGCGATCTCGTCGAACGCGCGGGCCGCCGCGAGGCACTGGTTGGACATCACCTCGATCTGCATCTCGAACTGGGCGAGCTTGGCTGCGAACACGGCGTTGGTGACCAGTGGCGCGCCCTTGACCGACTTGGTCCGGCCGTAGTCCATGCACAGGTCCCGCATCCGGCGGGCCACGCCCAGCGCGGTGGTGGCGATCAGGATGCGGCTGGCGTTCAGGCCGATCTCCAGCAGGCGCAAGCCGTTGCCGCGCAACGCGTTCGTCGCGGGTACCCGGACGTCGGTGAGACGGACCTGGTAAGTCCCCGATGACCGCAGCCCGTTGACCTCCCAGCGCTTCTCGACCTCGACGCCCGGGGTGTCGCGGGGGACTACGACCGCGAGGTACTCGTTCGGGTCGTCGGCGGAGACGGTGATCACCACCAGGAACCGCGCGAAGTCGGTGTTGGTCGAGAACGCCTTGCCGCCGTTGAGGACCAGCGTGTCGGCCTCGCGGCGGGTGGTCGTGGTGATGCGGGCCAGCTCGCTGCCCGCCTCGTGTTCGCTGCCCAGGGTGGCGCAGAAGCCGTTGCCCGCGACCAGGTCCGTGAGCAGCTTGGCCCGCAGCTCGTCGCCGGCGTACCAGCCGACCATGCTGGTGGTCAGGATCGGCAGGAACAGGGTGAACGCGGTGCCCGCGTCGCCGTACGAAAGCGCTGACACGATCCGGACACTGTCCTCAAGGGACAGGCCGAGGCCGCCATGTTCGGCAGGCAGCCACCAATTGGCGAGCCCGGTGTCGGCGAACGCGCGGTGCGCGGGCAGCGGCGGCTCGGGGAAGGAGTCGAAGTAGGCGTCCTTGCCGGTCAGCTCGTCGCGGACGAACCGCTGCACGGTCCGCAGGTGGTCGTCGATCGTCATGATCATCCCTGGGGGTTCAGTGAGGCGGTCAAGGCCCGGACCGTGGGGTGTTCGACGAGGGCGGTCGGCGACACCTCGCCGGTCACCTCGGCGCCGACGGCGGCTCGGATGCGGGTGGCGAGTTGGATGGCCATGAGCGAATGGCCGCCCAGTTCGAAGAAGTCGTCGGTGGCGCCGACCGTCTCCAGGCCGAGTGTCAGAGCCCAGATGTCGGCGATCGTGCGTTCCATGCCGTCCGCCGGTTCCACGAACGGGTTGTCCAGCGGCGGGCGCGGGTGGCGTTCGCGGTTCAGGTCCGAGTCGGCGGACTGGCCGGTGACCCACTGGGCCAACCGCGGCGCGAGGTCGCCGGTGGAGATCACCACGTGCCCCAGGCGGTCGGCGCCCGCGAGCACCCGCTCGAACACGTCGACGCCCTCGGCGGCGGTCATGTGGTAGTCGCGTGCGCCCGGCCCTGGACCGTTCTGCTCGATGTGCCAGGTGTCCCAGTCCACGGTGATCCACCGGCCCGCGCCGTCCCGCCTGGCCACCCGCGCGTAGGCGTCGAGCGCGGCGTTGGCGGCGGAGTACGGGCCCAGGGCCGGTCCGCCGAGCACGGTGGCCACTGAGGACATCGCGATCCTGCGGTCCTTCGCCTGTTCGCCGAGAACGTCCTGCAACACGTGGAATCCGTGCACCTTGGCCCGGAAGTGGGCGGCGCACTGCTCCGGTGTGGACAGATGCGCGAGGGTGAAGAAGCTCGGGTCCTGCGCGCCCGCGGCGTGCACGACCACGTCGATGCCACCGAACGCCTTGGTCGCGCCCGCCACCACGGCGCGCATCGCGTCGGCGTCGCCGACGTCGGCGGTCATGGCGAGCACCTCGGCGCCCAGATGTTCCAGTTCCAGCACACTTCGGATGTGCCGCGCCGCCCGGTCGTCACCGTCGACCAGCGTCAACCAGTGTTCCCGGGGCGGCAGCTCGGTGCGCACGGTCAGCACCAGACGACAGTGGTACGTCCGGGCCAGGTGCCGGGCAAGCACCATGCCGACGTCGCCGAGTCCGCCGGTGATCAGCACGGTGTCGCCGTCGCGGAACGCGGCGTTCGCCGGGGTCGGCACCTCGATCGACTCGTAGCCGCGCAGCCAGAGTTCGCCGTCGCGCGCCGCGACCGGGCCGTCGTGCGGGCCGACGATCGCGGCCAGCACCTGGTCGGTCACGCAGGCGGAGCCCGCGTCGAGGTCGACATGCCTGCAGGACAGCAGCGGGTTCTCCTGCGCGATGGTCGGCGCCAGCGCGGCGATGGCCGCGTGCTCGGGGTGCCGCAGGTCGGAGCCGAGCACGGCGCTGGCCCCGCAGGTGAGCAGCACAAGATTCGCGGGCGCGTCCTCTGGGTTCTCCACCAGTGCCCGGACCAGCGCGAGCGCGCTGTGGAAGCCGTCGCGCTGCGCATCGTCGAAGTTGTCGGACGTGGCGCCGACGCTGAACCCGTGCACGATTGTGCGCGGCGCGACCAGTGCGCCGCCCAGCAGCTCGGCGAGGTCGTCCTGGGAGTCGGGACGCACCACGGCGTCGCCGAAGTCGTCGCGCTCGAACCCGGGTCCGGGGCGCGCGGTGGCCACCTCGGCGCCGGCCTCGGTCAGCCGGTCCACCAGTGCCTGGACGCGGGCGTCAGCGCCGAGCACGAGCCACGGGCCTGCCGCGCGGAGCGCGGTGCCCAGCTCGGCGGTGTCCAGCGGACGCTGCTTCCACGTCGGCAGGAAAGTCCACTTGGAACGGTCGGTGGTCCGGCCGAGACGCGGCGCGGCGGCGGTAGGCGCGACCGCGTCGACCCAGTAGCGGGTGCGCTGGAACGGATAGGTCGGCAGCTCGACCCGGCGGGCGGCGCCGCGGTGCAGCACGCGCCAGTCGATCGCGCAGCCCGCAAGCCACAGCTGGGCCACGGTGGCGAGCACCCATTCGTCGGCGGGCTGACCATCCGGGGCGACGCGTACTTCGACGCCGCCGTCGCCTAGCCGAACCCCAAGCCCGGCGAGGCCGTCGGCGAGCGCGGCCTTGGGCGTCGTCCCCGAACCGGACAGCAGCGCCGAGACCGCGGGAAGGAGTTCGTCGGACCACTCGCCGTCGACGAGTGAGACCAGCGGATCGCGCCGCGACGTCGTCCCGTCGATCCAGCGCGTCGGGTCGGCCAGCGCCGCCACCGCGTCGGCGACCGAGCGCACCACGACCGCGCGGCGCAGCGCGAAGTGCGTCCGCGACAGCTGCAGCGTGTACGCGACGTCCGCGAGGTCGATGTCCGGCCGTTCGGCCAGGTGCGCGCGCAGCCGTTCGCCGACCGCGGCCAGGGCCGTCTCATCGCCTGCCGAGAACGTCAGCAGTTGGGTGCCGACCGGCGTGGATCGGGACAAACGCGCCGGGGCCTGTTCCAGGACCGCGTGCGCGTTGGTGCCGCCAAGGCCGAACGAGCTGACCCCGGCTCGACGCGGCTCCGGGCCTTCCGGCCACGGTCGGGGCTCGGACAGCACGGTGAACCGGTCGGTCGCCGCCAGTGCGGGGTTGGGAGTCTGGAAGCCCGGCGTGCCGGGCAGCGTCTCGTGGCGCAGGCTCATCGCCGCCCGGATCAGCCCGGTGACGCCGGAGGCCCGGTCCAGGTGGCCGACCGCGGGCTTCACCGAGCCGAGCACGCACGGCTGCGCGCCCGCGTGGCCGGGGGCGTCGCCGAACGCCCTGGTCATCGCGGCCAGCTCGATCGAGTCGCCGAGCGGGGTGCCAGTGGCGTGGCACTCGACGTAGCCGATCGAGGATGGCTTGACGCCCGCGACCGCCATGGCGGTCTCGATCACCGTGGCCTGGCCATCCAACCCGGGAGCGGTGTAGCCCGCCTTGGCGCGGCCGTCGTTGTTGACCGCGGTGCCCAGGATCACCGCGTGGATCACGTCGCCGTCGGCGATCGCGTCGCTCATCCGCTTCAGCGCGACGATCCCGACCCCGGAGCCCATCACCGACCCGTTGGCGCCCGCGTCGAAGCTGCGCACCACACCGTCGGGGGACAGAATGCCGCCCGGCTCGTAGCGGTAGCCGGTGGGCTGCGGCAGCGGCAGGAACGCGCCGCCCGCCAAGGCGAGGCCGCACTCGTAGGTGAGCAGGCTCTGGCAGGCCATGTGCACCGCCACCAGCGAGGTCGAGCAGAACGTCTGCACCGTCACGCTCGGCCCGCGCAGGCCCAGCTTGTAGGACACCAGCGACGTCAGCGAGTCGCGCTCGTTGCCGACCGCGATCTGCAGCAACGCACCGGGTTCGGCGATGCGGTGCGCGAGGTTGCCGGTCAGGTAGTCCGGATAGGCGCAGCCCGCGAACACGCCGACCGACTCGTCCGGGTCGACCGGGCGGTAGCCCGCGTGCTCGAGCGCCTCCCACGCGCACTCCAGGAAGATCCGGTGCTGCGGGTCCATCGTCTCGGCCTCGCTCGGGCTGAGCCCGAACGTCGCGGCGTCGAACAGGTCGAGGTCGGGGACCGGGCCGCCGACCCGCACGTACTCGGGATCGGCCGCGGTGTCCGGGTCGACGCCCGCGGCCGCCAGCTCGTCGGCGGTGATCGCACGCAGACCGGACACCCCCGACACCAGGTTGCGCCACAGCGCGTCGACATCGGCCGCACCGGGGAACCGCCCGGCCATGCCGACCAGGGCTACAGCGGAGTCGTAAGCGGAGTCCTCGGCGGAGTCCATGTCAGTGCCTTTCTGCGACAGAGCTGGTGAGGTGACTCAGATGAGGTGGCTGCGGCCCCAGCCGCGAGCCAGTCGGTAGCCCGCGAAGACGCCCGCGACGACAGCGATCGTCAGGCACACGAGTGCGGGCCGGACCATGCCCGCGAAGTCGTCGTCGACCGCGGCGCGCATCAGGTCCATGGCCCAGTAGCCGGGCGAGAACGGCGCGATGGCCGCCACCCAGCCGGGCATCAGCGTGACCGGCACCAGTGCCCCGCCGAGCGAGCTGATCACCATCGCGCCCAGATCGGACACCATGTTGAGATCACCGCGGCTGCGGGCGACCGTGGCCAGGGCCGCGCCGATGGCCAGCAGGGTCAGCCCCCAGACCGCGACGGCAATGGCCAGCAGCGGCAGCGACGGGGGCACCGGCATGCCGACGACCAGCGTGCCGAAGGTCAGCAGGATGGTCTGCTGGACGATCAGGATGGCGAACGGCGGGACCAGCTTGCCGAACAGCAGCTCGCCTCGGCCCGCCTTGGTGGTGCGCAGCCGATCCCACGTCCGCCACTCGCGTTCGACCAGGATCGAGTTGCCGACGATCCCGAGGGCGAACATCGAGAACATCACCAGCGGGCCGATCACCGCGTGCAGGGTGCCGCCGTCGAAGGCCTTCACGTACAGCGGCTTGAACACGACCATGATCACCATGGGCAGGACCAGGTAGCTGATCATCTGGCCCGGGTCGCGCAGCCGCAGCAGCACGTTGTACCGGATCAGCAGGCCGGTGCGGGCGAGCGAGCCGGAGCGCGGGTTCGCGTGGGACTTGGTGTCAGTGGACAGGGTCTCAGTTGACATCGGTGGCCGCCAGGGATCGGTAGAGGTCGTCAAGGTCGGGGTTGCGCAGCTCGACCGACTTCACCGGCGCCGTCGCGCCGTCGAGCAGTCGCAGCAGCGTCGCGGTGGGGTCGGTGGTCGTGGCGTGCTCTTCGTGGTCGACGAACTGCACCCGCACCTCGCCGGGCAGCCCGTCAAGCAGTTCGGCGCTGCTGCCGCGGGCGATCACCTTGCCCCGCCTGGCGACCGCGATGGTGGCGCCGAGCTCGGCGAGTTCGTTGAGGTAGTGCGTGGTGTAGACGACCGCCGCGCCTTCGCCCGCCCGCTGCTTGACCACGTCGAGCAGCGCCTGGCGGGTCTCCGGGTCGGCGCCCGCGGTCGGCTCGTCGAGTATCAGCAGCGCGGGGCGGTGGATCAGCGCGATCGCGGCCTGGGCGCGGCGCTGCTGCCCGCCGGAGAGGTAGCCCGTCGGCCGGTCGAGGAACTCGGTGAGCCGCAGCGCCTGGATGACCTCGTCCATCGCCGCCTTCAGCGCCGTGCGACGCAGGCCCGCGAGCCCGCCGAAGAGCCGCAGGTGCTCGCGGATCACAAGTGGCGGGTACAGCCCGATCTGCTGAGGCGAGACGCCGATGCGCCCGCGGGCCTTGCTTGGCGGCTGGCCGTCGACCAGCACCGTGCCGCTGTCCTGGCGGATCAGGCCGGAGACGATGTCGACGAAGGTCGTCTTGCCCGCGCCGTTGTGGCCGACGAGGCCGACGATCTCGCCGGGCAGCGCGGTCAGGCTGAATCCGTCGAGGGCTTGGACGTCGCCGTAGCGCTTGGCCACGTCGGTAACGGTCAGCATGGGCTGTTCTCCTTCATGACGACAGACCGGATGGCGTGAGATTCGGCGCGATGGACAGGCGCAGGATGTTGCTGGTGCCGTCCATGAATTCGAGTGCGTAGACGTCGCGGGACCACTTCTCCAGCAGCGGGTGCTCCAGCAGGCTGCCGGGGCCGAGCGCCTCGGCGGCGGCCCGCGTGACCCGCACGGCGAGGTCGGTGGCGTGCAGCTTGGCCACCGATGGCCAGCGCCGGTCGTCCGGCGCGTTGTCGACCTCGATCGCGACGTCGTAGAGCAACTGCCTGGCCGCGTCGAGCCGCGCGGACAGCAGGTCGAGGCCAGGCGCGGCGGGTCGGTGCTCCCGGACGTAGTCGCATACCGCGAACGCCACGCCCAGGGCCTGGGCGGCGATCTGGACGCGCATGATGTTGAACGCCCGCCCGGCGCCCCAGATCCCGCGCTTGGACTGGGGGAGATGCCCGCCGAGAAGGTGCTCGGCAGGCACCTCGACGTCGTCGAGGGTCAGCTCGCTGATGCAGGCGCCGCGCAGGCCGATCATGTCCAACATCTCGACGGCGACACCCGGTCGCGGCCGGTGGACCAGCGCGCCGCGGATGGACAGCGCGGTGCCGCCGGTGCGGGCGAACACCACGCCGATCGAGCCGCGCACGGCGTTGGAGATATAGCGCTTGGTGCCGCTGAGCCGGTACCCGCCCGTCGGGTCGGCGTCCAGCCTGGTCGTGATGGCGGTCGCGTCGCTGCCCCGGTCGGGCTCGGTCATCGCGAAGAACGTCCACGTCCGGCCGTCCTCGATGGCCCGGTAGAACAGCTCCTGCTGTGCGTCGTCGCCGAGCGCGTCGACCGCGAGGCCCGCGAGGGAAGGACCGGTGTTGGCGGTGAGCAGCGCGGCGTCGCCGCGGCCGAGTTCGAGGTTGCCGATCGCACGGGCGAGGCAGCTCGCGGTGTAGGAGTCCGCCGCGGCGGGCACGTCCTCGACGCGGAACCGCTTGGGGGTGCAGGCCGTGCGAAGCAGGCGCAGCGTCTCAGAGTCCAGGTGCTCGGCCATGGCCAGCGGGTCGGCGTCCACCGCGAGCGCCCGGTCGCGCAGCTCGGGGGCGATCTCGCGGCACATGTCGCGGAAGGCGCGCAGGTCGCCGGTCAGCTCGGCGTCGATGTCGGTCATCTGGGCACCCAGCAGTTCGCGACCAGTCTGGACACGTACGCCGCCCTGGTCGGGCTGTCGGTGATGAAACCGTTGGCGCCCAACAGCTTCGCGGACTCCCAGTCCAGCTCGGTCAGCCGGTCGTGCACGTCGGTGACCGCGGCGGGTACCCCGGCCGCGACCTGCAGGCAGCGGCGCAGGGCCTCGGTCGCGGTGAGCACGTCGGCGAGCACACCGAGGACGAGCTGCTTGCGGATGGTGGGTTCGCCGCCCGCGGTGCGCCCGGACAGGTGCTCGACGGCCCGCTCGGCCAGTCGCCTGGTCACGCCGAGGCGTACCGCGCCCAGCAGGACGCCGAACGCGGTCAGCGTCGCGACGGGAGCGTCGGGGCAGTCCGGGGTGCGGACGAACCCGACGCCCTCGGCCTGGGCCAGCCAGTGCGGCAAAACCGGTGTGCCCGCGTCGATCCGGGTCAGCGGCAGTGCGGCGACCCGGCCGGGCGCGGTCACGCCCCCCACCGCGTCGCAGGCCATCGTCAGGCCCGCGGCGAGGCCGTCGGCCATCGCCGTGCGCTCGCAATCCTGGATCGTGCTGTGCATGAAATTCCTCCGGGCACTGTTATTCCTCATCCGGGGATCTCCGGAGATTCGTGCTCGACTTCTTGATGTGGACCAAGGCTTGTCGCCAGGGCAATGCCCCGTCAAGCGGTTCCGACCTGCTGACATGGCGTTTCCGGTGGCACATTCGGGCCGGTACTTGTTGCCATCGCCCGCCCCTTACGCGGTGGTGCCGCGGTGGCCGACCATCGCGTCATGGCAGCGTCGAGAAGTGCGGATCTGTGCTGGGGCCAGCGGTACCACTGGCTGCGCTACCAGCAGGCGCCCGCCGGATCAAAGCACGAGATGCACATCACCGACAGCGTCGCGTTCCCCGACGGGGTGGCGGTCGCGGACCTGCGCGCCGCGGTGGGCTACCTGTGCCGCAGGCACGAGGTGCTGCGCACGGTGTACGACATCGACACCCAGCCGTGGCCGCGGCAGGTGGTGCAGTCGCAGGCGGCCCTGCCGATCACGTTCGTCAGCACCGAGTCTGACGGCACGCCGTCGCCCGCCGAGGTGGTGGGTGAACTGTCCACTCGCGACTTCGACCTGGCGGGCGAGTGGCCGGTGCGGGTGTGTGCGATCACCACCGGTGGCGTTGTGCACCGGGTTCACCTGGTGCTCAACCACATCGCGGTCGACGACGTCAGCCTCGACAAGTTCCGCGCCGAGCTGGGCGCCGTGCTGGCCGCGGTCACCACCCGCGCCCGCGCGGCACTGCCACCGGTCGCGCACCAGCCGGTGGACCTGGCCCGACACGAGTCCACACAGGATGCGGACGCGATGTCGTACTGGCGCACCGAGATCGGGCGGCTGCCGGTGGATGTGTTCGCGCCCCGACGCACCGGGACGCGGTCACCGGAAGAGGCGCACAGCGCTTCGCTCACCTCGCCGTCGCTGCACACCGTCGCCAAGGACATCGCCGCCCGCCACCGGGTCTGGCCGTCGGCGGTGCACCTGGCGGCCTACGCCGTGGTCACCGCGGCGTACACCGGCGCCCAGCGGACCGCCCACCAGATGTTCACCAGCCAGCGCCAGGCCAGCGGCCACCCGGCGATCATGACGTGCATGTCGTCGCCGTCGCTGATCTCGCTCGACCTAGCCGACGATCCCCCGTTCAGCGAAGTCCTGCGCCGCGCCACGGCCCAGGTCGACCAGGCGCTGGCCAACGCCCACGTGCCCTACGACGAGTTGCTCGAACAGCTCTGTCTGGAAAGTGTGCGGCGCGGCAGTCAGATCAGGCTCGGCACCGAGTTCAACCTGCTCAGCTACGCCCCCCGCACCTGCGGCGCCCGGCGGGTCCGGTTCACCTGGAACCCGGCCCCGGTCGACTGGGCACGGTCCGGTGTGGACAGCTACTTCCGGATCTACGAATGGCAGGACGGCCTGACCGTCATGCTGATGGCCACCGCCGACGTCATGGACACCGACGCGGTGGAGAAGACCCTGCGCGGCTATGACCACTTGCTCACCGCTCACCAGGACCCGACCGTCGACCTGACCGTCAGCGCCGCCGCCGCGCTGATGGACTTCACACCGGTCGTCACGCGCACCGCCCAGGACGTCCCCGTTTCCGCCCCCGCTCCCGAGGCGCTGCGGGCGCTGGTGGTCGCGGTGGGCCAGGTGAACGGCCTGCCCGAAGTCCGCTCCGCCGACAGCTACATCGCCGCGGGCGGACGGGTCCTGCGCGTTCCGCGCCTGCTGGCCGAACTGTCCGCCGACGGGTGGGACGGCCTGACCATCGATGCGGTCACCAGCTTCCGCCCACTGCGGACCTTGGCCGCCGAGCTGCGGCCTACGTCCCGCTGATGGTGTGACTAGCCACATCCGGGATTTGCGGGCCGTTGGCGCTGCATGTGCGGTACTTCACCGAGTACGCCGACGAACTGCGCCGCGACAATCGCGAGTGGACGGACGAGCGGGTACACAACCAGGCCAGCCGCGCGCTGTCCCCGCCCGCCATCGCCCCGCACGTGGCGGGCGCCGCCGTCGACCTGACGCTGTGCACGATCGCGGGCGAAGAACTGGACATGGGCACCAAGGTCAACGCGAGCCCGGAGGGGAGCGACCTTGCGTGTTACACCGCGGCGCCCAATATCTTGGCGGAAGCGGCAGCCAACCGACGCCTTCTCGCCGACGCGCTGACCGCGGTCGGCATGGTCAATTACCCGACCGAGTGGTGGCACTGGTCCTACGGCGACCGCTACTGGGCCAAGTCCACCGGCGCTCCGACGGCCCGCTACGGCCCAGGACCTTGGTGAGATGTCGGTAGCCGAAGCGAATTCTCCACCACCAGTCGGCTGATTGAGTGAATTGCCACCGAAGCGCTTGCGTAGATCCGTCGTGCCGCGCGGTACTGGTACCCGCTCAACGAAGATCATGAATTCGTCTTGATGACCTTCACGCGAACTCTGGGGAGAGAATCGTGCGCAACACGATCACAAGGTTCATGGCTGTCATCGGCGCGGTGGCGGCAACCTTCCTGACGGCGGGTACGGCTCACGCGGCCAATCCGGTCCCGCCGGGCGGCTCGGGCAACGTCTGCGGCAACTACCAGTACGTCACCGTGAACCCCAACCGCTACTGGCAGGTGTGCGCCTGGGCGGACAACAACGAGGTCTACTTCACTGTCCACTTCGGAAACACGAGCGGCAGCACCTGGTACGTGGACGACATCGACCTCTACTACGCCCGCAGCGGCAACTTCTACAACTGTCCGGCGAGCCAAGGGTCCGGCCTCTACTACAACTTCCCTGTGCCCGCTAACAGCACTGCGCAGACCCTCACCAACAAGTGCGCGATTCCGCGCACGTCCGCTGCCTACGCGGCCTACGCATGGGTGACTGACGGCACCTACTCGAAGGAATGGAACAGTCCGACACTGCAAGTCCAATAGGTACCGGCGCATGCGGAAGACCCCCGACCACAACCCAACGTGGCCGGGGGTCTTCCGTTGGGTTGCCGCCCACCGCCTGCGGAGCGCGCACATCGGCGCTTGGCGAGTCCGCACGGCACGAGTTCATTTTCAGAGGCTGCGGGCGGCGATGTCGCCGAGCGCGGTGGTGGCGCGGATCTGGAGGTCGGCGGTACCGCTGTTCCTGAGCTCGTTGTGAATTCGGCCGAGGGTCGTGCCCGCGTCGAGGGACGCGGAAGCCCCTGCGGCGGCGCCGATCGAGACGTCTCCGGCCTGGGTGTCGAGCACGACCGTCCCGCTGACGGCCTCGTCGATGCGGATGTCGCCCTTGCCGGTGCTGATCTCCGCGGAGCCGTTCAGGCGGCCGACCGTGACGTCACCGGCGTGGGTGGTGACGCGGAGGCTCGCGACCTCGTCGAGCTTGATCGCGCCGTGCGATCCGTCGAAGGCGACGTCGCCGAGCCTGCCGACACCGCGGACCTCCGCGCTGGCCGCCTTCGCCTCGACGCGGGATCCGGCGGGCAGCTGGACCGTCACCTCGACGGACCCGGAGGCGCCAAGGATCTGGTTCTTCGCGGTGGCCTTGATCCGCATGACACCGTCGCGGTACTCGATCTTGGTCTGCTCGGCGACCTGGACGTCGCGGTTCTTCGCGGCGTCCGCGGGCCGGACCTCGACGGTGGTGTCGGTCCGGTCGGCGGCGATGAAGCGCAGCGTGCCCGCGGGGATGTCGACGATGGTGGCGATCGGGGTGGGGGTGTCGAACTTCTGCATCTCTGGCTCCTGGTTCGCGTTGTTTCTGATGTTGGAAACGCTACGTTGCGTTCGCTCATCGTCCAACGTTGTTGTTGCATTGACTCTCTATAGGTCCAGCTAGATAGCTATATTTCGTTGCAATGGCAGTTGGATCTAACGCAACGCCGTTGGCAGTGTCGTTGCAATGAGATGAGAGTGAACGCTAAGCTGGCCGCCTTCGACGAAGGAGAGTGCGATGCCAGGGGGCAGGCTCACCCAGCAAGAACGCCGGCGGATCGCCCTGGGGCTGGCCGATGGCCTCGCCTACGCGGAGATCGCCAGAGCCCTCGACCGCCCCACCTCGACGATCACGAGAGAGGTGCTGCGCAACGGCGGCCCTACCGCCTACCGTGCCGACCTGGCCCATCTCGCCACCGAACACCGCGCCCGCCGGACGCCGACCAGAAGCAGCGGGCAGCGGGTCCGTGCCGACGGGCGCGACGCCGAGGCCGTGCACGAGTTCGAGGAGACGTTCGCCGCGATCTTCATGCAGTCGGGCCTGCCCAAGATGACGGCCGGAGTGCTGACCTGCCTCTACACCACCGACAGCGGCAGCCTCACCGCCGCCGAACTCGCCAGAAACCTCCAGGTCAGCCCGGCGTCGATCTCCAAGGCGATCGCGTTCCTCGAAGGCCAGGGCCTTGTCCGCCGCGAACGTGACGACCGCCGCCGCGAGCGGTACGTGGTCGACGACGACGTCTGGTACCAGTCGATGATCGCCAGCGCCCGTTCCAACGCCCAACTCGCCGAGGCGGCACGGCAGGGTGTGAGCGTGCTCGGGCCTGGGACGCCCGCGGCCGTGCGCCTGGAGAACATCGCTAGGTTCGTCGACTTCGTCGGGGAGAGCATCGCTCGCGCGGCGGAGCAGGCGCGGGAGATCCTGTACACCAAGCCGTAGGCACCTGGACAGCGCCAACCGCTTCGGGAAGGGATGATTTGGTGCGCGGGGGCACAGCCCCGTAACCCAGACGGCAAGGTGTCACCCCGAAACGACGAGAGGCAGCGACTATGGCGACGAGGACCCAGGTCCGGCGCTCCGTGCCCCCGGTCGTTCAGGCGCGGTGGGCCATGTGGGCGTTTGTGCTGGTCAACCTGGGAATTGTCGAAGTCCTGTTCATCACCAGCGGCACCGGCAAGAACTCGATCCTCACGGTGGCCAAGTTCGTCGGCCTGCACGCGGCCTTGCTGATGATGTGCCACTTGCTCTTGGTCGCTCGGCTGCCGTGGCTGGACCGCCGCATCGGGATGGACCGGCTGACGGTGTGGCACCGGTGGACCGGTTTCACCCTGCTCTGGACCGTCCTCACCCACGCCACGCTGGTCGTGCTCGGCTACGCGACGCTGGACAACGTGTCGATGGGGCGGACCTTCCTCGCGCTGGCCGGGGTGCCGGCGTCGCTGTTGGGCATGATCGCCGCCGCAACGATCGTCGCGGTCGCGGCCACCTCCCTGCGTGCGGCCCGCCGCAAGCTGCGCTACGAGACTTGGCACGCCCTACACCTGCTGGTGTACCTGGCGATCTCGGTGGCGTTCGTCCACCAACTCCTTGAGACGACGACGTTCAGGTCGTCCACGTTCGCCACCGTGTACTGGTGGGCGCTGTGGATCTTCGCTGTCGGCTCGCTGGTCACTGGGCGGATCGCGGTGCCGCTCTGGCGCAACGCGAAACACCAGTTCCGGGTCGAGGCCGTGGTTCCCGAGTCGGACGACGTGGCGTCGGTGTACGTCACCGGCCGCCACCTCGACCGGCTTCCGGCCAAGGCGGGCCAGTTCTTCATCTGGCGGTTCCCCGGGCACAACCACTGGTGGCTGGCCAACCCGTTTTCGTTGTCCGCCGCGCCGGACGGCCGTTCCCTGCGGCTGACCGCCAAAGCGGTCGGCGTGACCAGCGCGGGCCTGCGGCACGTCCCGGTCGGGACCCGGGTGTTCATGGAGGGCCCGTATGGCGCGTTCACGTCGCTGCAGCGGACCCGCCCCGGCACGCTGCTGATCGCGGGCGGCGTCGGGATCACCCCCATCCGCGCCTTACTGGAGGAGCGGTCGACCGCGGACGTCGTCGTGCTGTACCGCGTGCGCGACGAGAGCGACGCGGTGCTGCTCGACGAGGTTCGGCACCTGATCGAGACCCACGGCGGCAGGCTGCACCTGCTCACCGGCCGGACCAAGGACGGCGCCCGTCACTTCGAGCCGGACAGTCTCCGTGCCATGGTCCCCGACATCGCCGACCGCGACATCTACGTGTGCGGCCCGCCCGCGATGACCTCGTCGGTGCTGAGCAGCCTCCGGGCGATCAAGGTGCCGGGCTCGCAAGTGCACGCCGAGAAATTCAGCATGGCCTGACTCAGCCGGCGCGGACTTCAACCACTGACGGCCGGGTGTCCAGGGTCGACCCACGCCACGGTGCGGGGTTCCGCAACCGCGTCGATGTCCAGGTTCACCACCACCGCCTCACCGTCACTGCGCACCAGTACACAGTGCAGTTCATCGGCGGGATCAGCGTTGATCTCCTGGTGCGGGACATAAGGCGGCACGAAGATGAAGTCTCCCGGCCCGGCCTCCGCCGTGAATTCCAACCGCGCGCCCCATCGCATGCGGGCCCGGCCGCGAACCACGTAGATCACGCTCTCCAAGTGGCCATGGTGGTGCGCGCCCGTTTTGGCGTCAGGGTGGATTGTCACCGTGCCCGCCCACAGCTTCGCCGCGCCGACCCGGGCGAGGTCGACGGCGACCGCGCGGTCCATCCCGGGCGTCGTGGCCGTGACCGCGCCCAGGTCGGCGCCCGGGATGACGCGGACGCCGTCGTGCTGCCAGGTCGTCATGCCGTCCATTCTGCGCGTTCGGGATGGTTGGGTGGGGGATCGGCGAGCGTGGGGACCGGGTAGAAGAACCGGCCGAGTTCGGCGAACACGGTCGCCAACCAGCTCAGCATGGCTCGAACCGCCACGCGGGCGTGCCGTCGATGAGCGGCGCCCCGCCGGGGGAGTACGACCAGGTCAGTGCCGAGAACTTGGCGCGTCCGGCCAGTGCGTCCGCGACGGGCGCTGGGACTGGACCAGCAGGTGCACGCAGAGAACGGGCGCCACGCGCAGCCCTGGCCAGGTGGAACGTTCCCTACGCGGACCACGAGTTCTTCGAGACCCAGACCCAGAAGATCTTGCCGCTCTCATCCAACCTCCCGACCACCCACTGATTCCCTTGCCGCTCAAGCGCAAGCGGACTGTCCACCGGTCTATTAGGTCGTCCTCGACCGCCTGTTCATGCAGAGCCAATTTCGTACGTGCCATGCGAACGGGGCGATCCACGAGGATGTCAGTACCGCGACGCGGGCATCGCGGTATTTACAGGACGAGGCGGTCCAGTGTGGATCCCGCATGCCTTCGGCGCCCGCCTGTGGTCCTTTGTGGATGTGCTCACGACAGTCTTTCGTGGCTCGTCAGACAGTGGTGAGCCTCGACGAGTCGTGCTGGAGGATCTCCAGTTGGGCTCGCGGAGATCAGTTCTGTACGAGCGTGCTGGTCTTGGATCTAGTCGTACCACCGTCTGCGGCATGGTTGTCGAGGCACGTGCCGAGCAGTTGTTCGACGTCGAGTCAGGGCGGCCTGCCGAGCCCCGCCGGTCTCCAGGGGAACCCGGACCTCGTCATCGGCGATGTCAGGGCTGATGTCAGGGTGTTTCCCGATCCACCCCGCCCCGCGTTTCGGCACGCTTGAGGTCAGCGCCGGAGTCCGATTCCGGCAGGCCTTGGAAGGACGCTCTGGTGGAGATCACCTCGATCATCTCGGCTCTGTTCATCGGTGCCGCCATCGGCGGGCTTGGCCGGGTGGTGGTTCCCGGCAGGCAGCGGATCTCGATGGTGCTGACGATCCTTGTCGGCATCGGCGCGGCGTTGCTGGGGACCGCCGCCGCCACGGTGCTCGGCGTGGCCGACACCGACGGTATCGACTGGCTCGAACTCGCCGCACAGGTCAGCCTGGCTGGTGTGGGCGTCGCCGTGCTCAGTCGGAGCAAGTCCCGCCTGCCTGCCTGACTCACATCGCCCGGATCCCGGTCGAGGGCCTGCGGCCGGTGAAGATGACCGCGCGAACTGCCCGACTCGACCGTCTTTCGGCGTGTCGGGCAGTTCGTCAGCGTTGCTCGCACAGCGGAGCTGCTCGCGTGTCGCTCGCAGAGCGATCCGTGGGCCGACTGGGTTCCCGAACAGGTGCGTCGAGTAGAAAACGGGCATAGTGGAGCGGTGAACAGCAACCGCCCGATCCGCTGGGGCATTCTCGGCGCGGGGCGTATCGCAGCGGTGGTCGGCGCCGACATCAAGGCCTCGGCGGGCAGTGAGATCGTCGCCGTCGGCGCCCGCGACGACAGCCGGGCCAGGGCCTTCGCCGACACGATGGGCATTCCGCGCTCCTATGGCTCCTACGCCGAGCTCGTCGACGACGATGACGTCGACGTCATCTACATCGCCACCACGCACGGGCAGCACCACCAGCACGCGCTGCTCGCGCTCGACGCGGGCAAGCCGGTGCTGGTCGAGAAGGCGTTCACGCTCACCGCGGCCCAGGCGGGCGAGGTGATCGAGTTGGCGCGGGCCCGCGGGCTGTTCTGCATGGAGGCCATGTGGATGCGCACGAACCCGCTCATCCGGCAGGCGCTGGAGATCGTCGCGGCTGGTCGGATCGGCGAGGTGCGCAGCGTCTCGGCTGAGCACGGCCAGCTGTTCCCGTTCGACCCGGCGAACCGGATCTACGACCTGCGGGCGGGCGGCGGCGCGCTGCTCGACCTCGGCGTTTACTCGGCCACGTTCGCCTGGATCTTCCTCGGCGAGCCGAGCCAGGTGCGGACCACGGGGGCACTGGCACCGACTGGGGCCGATCAGACGCTGGCGATGCAGTGGGAGTACGACGACGACCGCTACGCCCACGTCGCCTGCACAACGCAGGCCGCGACGCCGTGCCTCGGACTGGTTGTGGGCACCAAGGGTTCGCTGACGCTCGGACGTCCGTTCTACAAGCCGGACACCATGACGATCGAGACTTTCGACGGCCACAGCCGAGTCACCGAGACGATCACCGACCAGTTGCCCGGAAACGGCTACGGCCCGGAGATCGCCGAGGTCGAGCGGTGTCTGCGGGAGGGGCTCACCGAGAGCCCACTGATTCCCCTCGACGACACGCTGGCCATCATGCGGCTGATGGACCAAGCCCGCGCCGACCTCGGCGTCCGGTACGACGCCGACAGCTGAGCACGACATCGGAACTCGGCGAGCGCCCATCCCGCGCGGGGCCAAACGGTCCAAGAACGCGCGGGCCCATCACGGCGTTTGGGATTGGTACCGAAGAGGAATCCACTACCAAGACGAGCGGCGCTGTCACTGCGCCGCGTTGAAGAACCGAGACGTGAGCGATGGCCTCGACCGATCCGACCGCCGAAGGCCACCACGAACTGGTCAGTCGACCGCACGACGCGCCCGGGGAAGGGCCAGTCGCCGAGGCCGAGGCGGAGGCGGCCCAGATCAGCGACCCCAGCAGACCCCTGGGGCCGATCGGCGCGCGATTCAACCGGAAGTCGCCGTTCCTCGTCGGCATGGCGGGCGCCGCCGGGGTCGCGGTCACCTACGCCCTTGTGCTGGTACTCGACAGTGCCCGGAGCGTGCTGATTCTCATTGGGCTCGCCCTCTTCATCGCGATCGGGATCGAGCCACTCGTCTCTTGGCTGGTGAACCGACGGTTCCCCCGCTGGTTGGCCGTCACCACGGTCTTTCTAACCGCATTGGGCGCACTAGGTGGACTGCTGGCAGCAGCGGTCCCCATCGTGGTGGAGCAAGGAACCCAATTCATGCGGCAGGCGCCCGAGTATCTGCGCCAGGCGCAGGACCGCAGCACCTGGCTCGGCGAACTCGACGAACGCTTCCACCTCAGGGAAGGGATCGAGAACGCCCTCGACGGCGGCGCGGGGCTGCTCGACGCCGGTGTCCTCGTCTTCGGCGCCCTCACCGACTTCCTGGTCCTGGTCGTGCTCACCGTGTACTTCGTCGCCGACCTTCCCCGCATCCGAACCGCCCTCTACCGGCTCGTCCCGCACTCACGCAGGCCGCGAGCCATCCTGCTCGGCGATGAGATCTCGGCCAAAGTCGGCGGCTACGTGCTCGGCAACCTGGCTATCTCCGGCATCGCGGGCGTACTCACCTTGGCGTGGCTGCTCATTTTCGGCGTCCCCTACGCGGTACTGCTGGCCGTCACCGTCGCGGTCCTCGACCTGGTACCCGTGGTCGGATCCATCATCGGCGGAGCACTCATCAGCCTGGTCGCGCTCACCGTGTCATTTCCGGTATTCCTGGCCACCGTCGGATTCGTCATCGCCTACCGCGTCGCCGAGGACTACCTGCTCATCCCCAAGATCATCGGTACCGCCGTGAAGGTACCCGCACTGGTCACCGTCGTCGCCGTCCTCCTCGGCGGCGCACTGCTCGGCGTCGTCGGTGCGCTTGTCGCCATCCCCATCGCCGCCGCGGGCCTGCTCCTGATGAAGGAAGTACTCCTCCCGCGCCTCGACAACGCGTAAGGATCAGGGCGGACAGACCAATCGATTGGGGTCCGCGATCGCGGACCCCAATCGATTCGGAGAACTAACTCAGACCCGGCCTTCCGAGTTCACCCGGTGAGATCGAACCGGGCGCCCCCGGCTGGTTGAGCGGCCGTACCGGCGGCGCGGGCTTTGGCTGGTCGACGCTGGAACCAGGGGCCGTCGACTGCTGCGTCGTCGTGTTGACCTCGTCGCGCCACGCGCCGGTTTCGTGGCCGCGCTGTTCGATGAACTCCTTGAACCGCTTGAGGTCACCCTTGACACGGCGGTCCAGCAGGCCGAGCTTGTCGCCCACGTTCTCGACGAATCCCTCGGGATCGATGGTCATCTTCGCGGTCACCCGGGTGGTGTTGGCGTCGACCTTGTCGAAGGTGACGAACCCGGAGTGGTTCGGGCCGGAATCCGACCGCCACGCCACGACAGTGTCGGGCTTCTGCTCCACAATGGTCGCGTCGAACTCGCGGGTGCTGCCGCCGACCTTGGTGACCCAGTGCAGATGGGTGTCATCGAGCTGGCGGACGTTCTCCACACCCTCCATGAATCGCGGGAAAGTCTCGAATTGCGTCCACTGGTTGTAGGCGGTGGAGACCGGCACCTCGACGTCGACTGACTCGGTGATCGTGCTCACGCGTCTTCACTTCCTCTCTTGGTCGCGTACCGACTGGCATACCCCGTCAGCGGATTCCTACACACCGGCCTTGACCACGCGCAGCCAGCGGCACCCGTAGGGACCCAGCTCCACAGTCAGCTTCTTCGCCAACGGAATCCGCGCGCCGGTAATGATGTCCTCCAGCGAAGACCCGTCGACGTCGAGTGTCAGTTCGGGTTTGACGTCCCGGTCGGCGAGATTGTGCAGGACCACAACGGTTCCCTCGATGTCGCAGCGATGCGCCAGCACCGACGGCTCGGCCGTGTCGAGGATGGTGTACTCGCCCCACGCCAACTCGGGGCACTGGCGGTACCGGTCGATCAGCTGCCGAATCCACGCCAGCAGTGAGTCCTGATCACGCTCCTGGTCGCGGACATTCACGTTGTCGGATCCGAACTCGCCGTCCGGGACCGGGCCTGGCAGGTCCGCCGGGTCCGCGGTGGAGAACCCTCCGTTGCGCCCAGGCTCCCACTGCATCGGGGTGCGGACGGCGAGTCTGCCCTCGGCGCGCAGGTCCTCGGCCATGCCGATCTCCTCGCCGTAGAACAGCACCGGGCAGCCGGGCAGGGAGTACAGCAGGCTGTACACCAGCCGGATCCTCCGCTGGTCGCCGCCCATCATCGGCGGCACCCGTCTGCGCAAGCCGCGGCCGTAGAGCTGCATGTCCTTGTCCGGGCCGAAGGCGTCGAACACCTCCTGGCGCTCATCATCGGTGAGCTTGTCCAGCGTCAGTTCGTCGTGGTTGCGCACGAATGTGGCCCAATGGCCGTCGCGTGGGGGGAGTGGGCGCTCACGCAGGGCCTCGGCCAGCGGTCCGGCCTCGCCGCGAGCCAGTGCGAGGTACATCCGCTGCATTCCGATGAAGTCGAAGCACATGGTCAGCTCGTCGGCCACACCGTCGGCGTCGCCGAAGAAGCGCATCGTCTCCGGATAGGGCAGGTTGACCTCGCCGAGCATGACCGCGTCGCCCGCGCGCCTGCCGAGGAACGCGCGCAGGTCCGCGAGGTAGTCGTGCGGATCAGGCAGTTGGGCGGCGTCGTCGCTGCCCTCGGTGTCCAGGAGGAACGGCACCCCGTCGACGCGGAAGCCGGACAAACCCAGTTCAAGCCAGAAGCCCATGATCCGGGCGATCTCGTCGCGCACGGCCGGGTTGGCGACGTTGAGGTCGGGCTGGTGCTTGTAGAACCGGTGCAGGTAGTACTGGCGCGCCTTGCGGTCGTAGGTCCACAGGCTGGTTTCCTTGTCGGGGAACACGATCCCCTTCTCCGCGCCGGGCGGTGGCTTGTCCTGCCACACATACCAGTCCCGGTACGGCGAATCCGGGCTCGAACGCGCGCTCTGGAACCACGGATGCTGGTCGGAGGTGTGGTTCACGACGAGGTCGGCGATCACCCGGATCCCGCGGTCCCGCGCGGTGCGCAGGAACTCCACGAAGTCTCCGAGCGAGCCCAGCCGCGGATCGACGGAGTAGAAGTCGGTGATGTCGTAGCCGTCGTCGCGGTCGGGTGAGGGATAGAACGGCATCAGCCACAGGCAGGTGACCCCGAGCCGGTCGAGGTAATCCACGCGCTGGCACAACCCGCGGAAGTCGCCGTGCCCGTCGCCGTTGCCGTCGCTGAACGTCTCGACGTCCAGGCAGTACACAATCGCGGTCTTCCACCACAGGTCGGCGGTCCTGGTCAGCTCCACGAGTCCACCTCCACGAGCTGGGGGAGCACAGACTCGCCGAACGCGGTGATGAACTCGTCCTGCCGCTGCCCGACGTGGTGCAGGTAGATCTCGTCGAAGCCAAGGTCGGCGTAGGACCGCAGCCAGGCCGCGTGCCTGCCCAGATCGGCGGACACGTTGACCACCTTTGCCGTGTCGTCCGGGGTGACGTGCTCGGCGACCGCGTCGAAGTGCGCGGCCAGCTCCAAGTCCCACGGGATGGGCGGACGGAACACGTTGGTGCGCCACTGATCGTGCGCGAGGTGTCGCGCGGTGTCTTCGTCCCGCGCCCAGCTCAGGTGGACTTGCAGCGCCAGCCGTCCGCGGCCACCCGCGTCGCGATACGCCGAGACCACGCGCCGAAGGTGCTCGATCGGCCCGTTGACCGTGATCAACCCGTCGGCCCACCGTGCGCACCACGCGGCCGTCTCCACACTGACCGCGGCGCCGATGAGCGCGGGTGGGCGATCGGGACGTGTCCACAAGCGCGCCTGGTCCACTGTGACCAGTCCGTCGTGGCTCACCTCCTCGCCGTCGAGCAGCGCTCTGATCACATCGACGCATTCGAGCAGTCGGGCGGCGCGAAGATCCTTGCG
This sequence comes from Actinokineospora sp., assembly GCA_035540215.1. Lineage (GTDB taxonomy): Bacteria > Actinomycetota > Actinomycetes > Mycobacteriales > Pseudonocardiaceae > Actinokineospora. The sequence continues at coordinate 126,363 of DATLIA010000241.1, forward strand.
CGGCCAGCCCTGTCCGGTGATGTGCTCGTTGCTAGTGCTGTGTCCACGAACGTTGCCAGGCTCTCGGCGGCCCAGCTTCCCGCTGGCCGCACCGCCGAAACGCCCAAGTACACCCCAGTACGAGCGGCATTCCGGCGGCACGCCCAGCGGAAACCTGGATCCGCCGATAGCCCGACAACGTTCATGGACACAGCACCAGCCTCACCGGTGCCCAACGCGGTCCAGAACCGGCCGGGAAACATCGCGGACAACGTCGCGATCGCCTGCGCGATTACCGCGGGGTGATAGCGCTGGCCAGGGGCATTTACGACGCCGAAGGGGATGCTGGTCGCCTGCATCGCCGCACCGAGCCACGCCCAGGCGAATCCGGACTGCCCCTGCCGCGCGCTCCACGGCGAGAAGTGGTCGGAGCACATCGCGGCGCCGAACCCAACCTGCTCGGCGCGAATCACGGCGTCGAGCAGGGCACTCGGGTGGGTTTGTTCGTGCGATGCGTGTAAGCCGTAGAGGGGCATGTCCAGGCGATACCCCAGACGGCGCACTTTGATGCGGAGGGTCAGGCCGTGAGCGCGGCGGCGACGGTGGTGTGGACGACCAACACGTCGTTCAGACCGCCCACGTCCAGCACACGCTGGACGGCTGCGGTCGGGTTCGCCAAGCGGACCGGCGATTCCAAGCACACCCGCAGCAGCACCGATAGTCCCGCGGAGCCCATGAAGTCCACCCGGCCGAGGTCGATGACCAAGACAGGTCGGGTTCGGCCCCGCAGGTCCCGCAGGGCGGCCCGCAACACCGATTCCAACTCGCCCGCGTTGGCCATGTCCACTTCGCCCGCGGGCGTCACGACAATCGTGTTCTCGGCCTGATCGACGGTGATCTCCAGGCGGCGGGAGTCCTCGTTCGTGACTGGCATTGTCCTGCTCCCGGGTCCAGCGTGGCGACTTTATTTGTCGCTCGGCAAACACTAGGATATCCGGGGTGGGACCACAAGGTAGGTTGAAGGGACGGCAGGCCGAGTCAGGCCAGCTCGTGGCCGAGTCGCGCGTCGCGGAACTCCTCCAGGCCGCGCAGGAGCGCCGCGCATCCGTCCGCGGTCATGACGGCGAGCACTGAGGCGATCCGGGCGCGGCGCGCCCCGCGCACCTCGTCGACCAGCGCATGGCCGGTCGGGGTGAGCAGCAACAGGACTTCGCGCCGGTCGGCCTCGCCCGCGGTGCGGGTGAGCAGCCCGGCGGCCTCCAGCCGGTCGCAGAGCCTGCTCGCCGAGGACGGTATAGCGTCGAGTTCGGCGGCCAATTGGGTCAGCCGGGTCGGGCCGCGCCGCTCGACGGTGAGCAGCACCTGCATCTGCGGCGGCGAGACCCGCGGGAAATCCGGCGGGCTGTCGACGCCGAACAGACCGACCAGCGCCTCGGCGGCCAGGTCGAGCGTGGCAGCCAAGTCGCGCTCATGAGGTTCAGGCACCTTCGGCAGCGTGATACTCCCTCTGACCGATCCACTGCTCCAACACTGCGTCACCCGGAGGTCGGCCGCATGGCGAATACAAGGACTCTCCTCGCCGAACGCGCGCTTCTGCGCGCCCAGGCGCACGAACTGCTCGATGTACTCAAGGAGGTCCTCACCACCGACTACCACGCACTCGACGTGGAGTTGTGGCTAGCAGACTACCGGCTGACCGTTCTCGAACCGGTGATTCGCGCCGACGACGAGTCCGACCGGATCGAAGACGGCCCGGCGGGCGAGGCGTTTGCGCGGGCGCGGCCGACCACCGCGCCGGACGGTGACCGGACAGTCCTGTACTTGCCGGTAAGCGTCGCCGGGGAACGCCGCGGCGTGCTATCGGTGACCCTCGACGCCGTGGACGCCGAGATCACCGCCGAACTCACCGACGTGGCGACCGCCCTCGGCCAAGCCCTGACCCTGGCCGACCGGGTCACCGACGAGTTCCGGCTGGCACGAAGATCGCGGCGGTTGACCCTCGCCGCGGAGATCCAATGGCAACTGCTGCCCAGCTGCGAGTTCCACGGCACTGATGTGTCACTCGCGGGCCAGCTCGAACCCGCCTACGCCGTCCGCGGTGACAACTTCGACTGGACGGCCGACAACCGCCACGTCACCGTCGCGGTCACCAACGGCATGGGCGAGGGCGTCAGTGCGGCGCTGCTCACCTGCCTGACCCTCAACGCCCTGCGCAACGCCCGCCGCGCCCGCCTCGGCCTCGCCGACCAGGCCGCGCTGGCCGACCAGGCGATCTGGGCCCACCACGGCGGCAGACAGCACGTCGAGACCCTGCTGCTGCGCATCGACCGCGCGACCGGCGAGGTCGACGCCGTCGACGCGGGCTCACCCAGCCTGTGGCGCGTCCGCGACCGTGTCGCGACCCGGATCGAACTCGACCAACAACTCCCGCTGGGCATGTTCGACAGCACCGTCTACACCGAACAACGATTCACCCTGGCCCCCGGCGACCGACTGTTCGTCCTCAGTGACGGCGTCAGCGAGGCCGCGGCCGAGGACACCGCCTTCGGCAAGCGCAGGCTCGGGGAAATGCTGGAGACCACGGCCGACGTCACGGTCGGCGAGGCGGTACGACTCATGCTCGCCGCCGTGCTGGAGTTCCATGGCCCCAACGACCTCGACGACGACGCCGTGGCCGTCTGCGTCGACTGGCATGGCGGGGCCCGGAAGCAACCGGGGCCGCGCCGACTGGAGTGAACGCGCCCGTCAGGACCGGCTAGGGCGTTTCGCCGGTTGTGAGATGTCCCTCGCCCGTCGTCGTGGCGCTGGTGGCTTGGGGAGGTTGACCATGTAGTGATGACCTCCTCGCCTCGCCCGCCGCACGTCGGTGGCCGACCGGATCCGAATGCCGGGGCCGCCGCGGTTGGTGGACAGTCCGTTCCCGCCCGCGGGTACCTGCTGGACAACGCGCGCGCCGAGGCGGGCGAGCGTTTCGTGTGGCTGGCTGAGCTGTTCGACGGTGTGACGCGCGGGCACTTCGATCGGCTGGGAGTCGGGGCAGGCTCGCGCTGCTGGGAGGTGGGGGCCGGTGGCCGCGGTATCCCGGAGGCGCTCGCGGCGGCGGTCGGTCCGAGCGGGTACGTGCTGGCCACCGACATCGACCCGTCCTGGCTGAAGGCGGGCGACGGGTACGAGGTCCGAAGGCACGACGTAGCCGCTGATCCGCCTCCGGAGCCGGGGACGTTCGATCTGGTACACGCCCGGCTCGTCCTGGTCCATGTACCCGACCGTGCCCGGGCGTTGGCCACGATGGCGGCCGCGCTGCGGCCAGGCGGCTGGCTGCTGATCGAGGACGCCGACACCGCTCTGCAGCCACTGGCATGCCTGGATGACAGCGGCCCCGCGCAGCGGCGGGCCAACCGGCTGCGCGACGCGGTCCGGGAACTGCTGACCCGCCGCGGCGCGGACCTGCGCTACGGCCGGACGCTGCCGAAGGCATTGCGAGCGGCGGGCTTGGTCGATGTCGCCGCGGCGGGCACCTTCCCGGTCGGCGGGCCTGCCTGCGACCGGCTGGAGGCGGCGACCATCCGACACGTCCGCGGCGAGCTGCTCGCAGCAGGCCTGGCCGACGACGCCGAGATCGACGCACACCTGGCCGCCATCCACGCAGGCGAACTCGACCTGACCCTCGCACCGCTGATCTCTGCCTGGGGACGCCGTCCGACCGAGCCCCCGCCTGCTCTCGCCTAGGTTCATTCGCTTGCCCGGCGACCGGCAAGTCGTACTGCAGTCGATCACCGACGCTGGGGATCTGCTGTCGAACCGATCATTCTCGGGAGACGCGAGATGGCCAGCCCGGAACGGTCAAGGTGGTCATACCGATGATCCGCTCGGCAACGTGGTCGCGAAGATCCATCGCCAGTCGCCCGGGCGTTGACACGATCGCCAGGCTTGAGCAATCTTGACTGAAACTGTGCCGGCTCGTGCATGAGTGCGCAGTCGGTCTTGAGCTGGAGGTCCTGGGTGAGAAGATCCTTACGAACAGCGACCGTTCTACTGTTGTCCCTTTTCTCGGCTTCGCTGGTCAGTTCGGCCACCGCGGGCGCGTCGACGCCTGGGTCGGGCACTCTCTCGTTCGCCAACGCCACGGTGGGCTGGCAGAGCCCGGTGTACGCGAGCGGGACGTTCGGCGGCCCGAGCAGTTGTCCCGCGTCGGACACGACCAACGCCGTCTGCGACCACTTCGACCTGACTGTCGATGTGCCTGCGAGTCATTGGGACGACACGCCGGAGGGCGGTGTCCCGGTGTCAATCCGCTGGGAGCGCCCGACGGAGGACTTCGACCTCTACATCTACGACGCGTCCGGCAAGGAGGTCGCGCAGAGCGCGGGCACCGCCGATCCCGAGGTGGCGCTGATCCCGCGCGCGTCTGGGCTCTACCACGTGCTGGTGGTGCCCTATGACGTCACGAACAACTCCTACACCGGCAGCGCCTACCTGCCGAGCAACAACGACGCGGGGAACCTGACCTCGTTCACCGAGGCCAACGGGACCTATGACATCGCGGCGGGTTCGGCCAAGGCGAAGGTGTACTTCACCAGCGACAACCAGCTCCGCCTCCAGGTCGCGCCCGACGGGCTGTTCACCGACCCGGCCGGTACGGAGATCGTGCGCACCCCGCCGCGGCCGCTGACCACCACGCGGTACGCCGACCGGGGTGCCTATTACGCGATCAGCAGCAGGGACGCCGTGCTGCGGGTGTACAAGTCGCCGCTTCGGTTCGGGCTGTACAAGGCCGACGACAGCACCGTGATCTGGCAGGAGGACAAGCCGCTTCGCTGGACCGACGGCGCGATCCGGCAGAGCCTGCTGCGCGGGGCGAGCGAGCAGTTCTTCGGCGCGGGTGAGCAGAACGGCAGCTTCAGCCACCGCGACAAGGTCGTCAACGTCTCCAACAACTTCAACTGGAACGAGGGCGGGTACAACAACTCGCAGCCGTTCTATCTGTCCAGCAACGGCTACGGCGTCTTCCGCAACACGTTCGCGCCCGGCCAGTACAACTTCGGCGACCCGGTGCGCACCGGCCAGCGGGAGCGGCGGCTGGACGCGTACTACTTCGTCGGCGACGCGAAGTCGGTGATCGGGCAGTACACCGACCTGGTCGGCAAGCCGTTCATGCCGCCGGTCTACGGGCTGGAGGCGGGCGACTCCGACTGCTACCTGCACAACGCCAACCGGGGCGAGCGGCACACGCTGGACGCGCTCAAGATCGCCGACCAGTACGTCGCCAACCAGATGCCCAACGGCTGGATGCTCGTCAACGACGGCTACGGCTGTGGCTACGAGAACCTCGCTCAGACCGGGGAGGGGTTGCGCAAGGACCACATGCAGCTCGGCCTGTGGACCCAGGACGGGCTGCCCAACCAGGCCGACGAGGTCAAGGCGGGCGTGCGGGTGCGCAAGCTGGACGTGGCCTGGGTCGGCAACGGCTACCAGTTCGCGCTGGACGCGTGCGACGAGGCCAAGGCGGGCATCGAGGACAACAGCGACGCGCGCGGCTTCGTGTGGCTTCCGGTGTCCTGGGCGGGCGCGCAGCGCTGCGGCGTCCTCTGGAGCGGTGACCAGCGGATCTCATGGGACTACGTGCGCTGGCAGATCCCGACCTACGCGGGCGCGACCATGTCCGGCATCGCCTACAACACCGGCGACGTCGGCGGCATCTTTGGCAGCGACGCCAAGACGCACACCCGCGACCTGCAGTGGAAGACGTTCATCCCGACCATCATGACGATGGACGGCTGGGGTCCGAAGAACACCGACAAGCAGCCCTTCACCTTCGGTGAGCCGTACACGTCGATCAACCGGAAGTACCTGCAGCTCAAGGAAAGGCTGCTGCCCTACACCTACGCCCTCGCCGCCGCCGCGCACGCCGACGGTGTCGGGGCGGTGCGTCCACTCGCCCTTGAGTACCCGAACGATCCGGTGGCCGCCACCGACGCGGTGAAGTACGAGTTCCTGTACGGCAAGGACTTCCTGGTCGCGCCGGTGTACGCCGACACGGCCACCCGTGACGGCATCTACCTGCCCGAGGGCACCTGGGTCGACTACTGGACGGGCAAGACCTACACCGGCCCGACCACGGTCAACGGCTACCACGCCCCGCTGGACACGCTGCCGCTGTTCGTGCGGGCGGGGGCGATCGTGCCGATGTGGCCGCAGGGGACGCTGTCCTGGGAGACCAGGGACCGCGCGGAGCTCGACTTCGACGTCTACGCGCGTGGCGACAACTCCTTCACCCTGTACGAGGACGACGGTGTGACGCGCGGCTTCCAGCGCGGCGCGTCGGCGACCCAGCAGGTGCGGGTCGTGGCGAACGGGTCGGGCGCGGGCGACACCCGGGTGACGGTCGGCGCGAGCGTCGGCCAGTACTCCGGCAAGGTCGCCCGAAGGGCCTACCGGTTCTCGCTGCACGTCGGCGCCGCACCGGCCACGGTGCTGCTCGACGGCAAGCCGCTGCCCCGTCTGTCCACTCCAGACAGTTCGGCGACGGGCTGGTATGTCGACCAGGCTGGCGTGGTCCAGGTACGCACCCCGCAGCTCGACACGTCGACGGGCTTCGCCCTGCAGTTGCCGGGTTCGGGAGGGATCTCCGGCTGACCTCGGCGAGGTGCCTGCCGAGTCCACATCGGATCGGCAGGCACCGGCGCTGAGTCGGCAACCCAACTGGGGCCTCGCCCAGACCGGCCCGAGTCAAATTCAAGCTAGTCGGACAACATCTCTTCCAGTGATGCCAAGGCCACCCGTGCCTCGGCACCCAGTTCGGTGTCCTCGGCCGCGACCGGGGTGACGGCGTCGATCGCGGTGAGCACGTGCGACCGCTGCCAGACCCGGCCTACGAACGGCTCCCACTCCTCCGCTTCGAAGAGGAGGTGGGCGAACTCGACGGCGGCGGCCTTCGATGTCTCCTGGTGATTCGCCCTGACGACCAGGAGGAGAACGTCCAGCACAGCGGCCACGTGCACCTGGTAACCATGGGCCCGGATGGACCCCACGACCTCGACGTGGGTAATGAGCACATTCGCTTGATGGGCTCGCATTGTCCTGGCGATCTCCAGCGCCGACGGCGCCCACAACTCGGCGGGCAGCACTGAACTCGCGTAGGCGACCGCCTCGGTGACGGTGTCGGAGCCGCCGGCTCTCGCGTGGTCCGCCGCTCGCGCCAGAACCGCTTCTGGACGCAGGTCGATGGCGGGGAGCGCGCAGCCCGGGGAGCCGGTTCCATCCGGCTCCAGGCTCGCGAAGTGCTCCAGTAGCAGGCGGTGGGCGAACAGGTAGCCGCGGCCGACCTTGAGCATCAGCGCGTGCGCTACGGCGAAGTCGAGGAACGCGACCTGCCGTCGTGGCGTGACGCCGCCCCGGTTCAGCAGGAACCTGGTCAGCCAGTAGGAGGCCAGCGCCCGGACGGTGAACAGGTAGGTGAGAGCGCAGGTGAGCACCACGCCCACGAGTACCCCGGCCCGGCCGAACACACCGCCCATCACGATGGTCAGCGGGACCCCGACGATCACGAAGAAGGCCGCGCCGGACGTGGCCGCGATGCGCACTCCGGCGCCAGAAGACCGGTCGTGCGGCGCGGACCAGTCGGTCTTCCCCACGGCGGTGAGCGCCAGGAACGCCGCGAGGATGACGGCGGTGACCGCGCCCATGATCATCGCGTGGAACATGTCACCGAGGTAGGAGGCGCCCTCCGTCCACAAGTCGTCCAGGTTGACCACCGCGCCGACCACGAGGCCTGCGAGGGCCCCGGCGATGCACAGCGACAGCCCGAGTTCGAACCAGTCGCGCAGCCAGACCCACGCCACGTCGAAGAGGTGGCGTCGGTCGCGGCGCACGACGTCGGCGATCCGGATCCCGTCGGCGGTCCATAGCCCGAGGGCGAAAGAGATCCCGGTGAGAGAACCGAGGATGACGCCGGTGCGGGTGCCGAACAGCAGGTACAGGACGAGACCGACGGCGGTCCCGGTCAGCAGCGCGGCGGGCAGGGTCGTGAGCGCCATGACGATGCGCCGGGCGCGTTCGGGAAGCCAGGCCGCGGTGACCGACTCGACGTAGAAGAACGGCCGCAAGTCTTGGCCCAGTGAGCGGGCCGTGTAGGCAAGCCAGCCGATGGCGTCGGCTGGGGCGAAGCGGTGGTCGTGGGGTTTGCGGCGCAGGGTGCGGTCGATGAACGCGGTGATCAGGCGAGACTGCCGCGGTGCTCCCGATGCGGCGACCTCGTCGCTGGTCAGGCCGTGGTAGGCGCGGACGGCCACGTTCAGTAGGAACGGGGTCCGCAGCAGGTCCCACAGGGCGGGCTGCTCGCTCAGCGCGCCGCGCAAGCCCGACAGGGATTCGCCCAACTGGTCGAGGTAGTCGCCCACCTGGTCCTGGCTCAGCGGTTGGATCAGCAGCGCCGTCCCCAGCGGCAGCCGCAGCTCGAGCGCGTCGTAGTCGCTGAGCCTGCTGGCCACCACCACCGGCAGGGGCCGATGGGTGCTGTGGAACTCGTCGATCGCCTTGGCGCAGGCCAGCCTGCGGTCGACGCCCACCTCATCGAGACCGTCGAGCAGCGGCAGCACCCGATCATCACTGACCCACGCGTGAGCCAGCTCCGGCGCGATCCCGTACAGCGATCCGGTCAGCTCGTCGATGAGCCACTCCGCCAGCGGCTTGCCCGTCCAGGAGCTCAGCGGGAAGACCACCGGGATCGGGGCGGTCGGATCCTCGGCGGCGACATCGAGGAGGTCTCGCAGAAGCCCGAGCAGCACTGTGGTCTTGCCCGCGCCGGGCGCGCCGAGCACGAGCAGCCCGCCCGTACGGTGCAGGAGGTCGACCAGATCCGTTCCCGGCGGCAGCGGTCGCGACTCCCGATCGGCGGTCTCCAGAAGGATCTCCCACGGGCGGCGCAGCGCGTCCGGGCGTTCCTCCAGCCCCAGATCCACCACGGTCCGCTGGTACAGCGACTGGTCCAGCACGCCGTCGATCCAGACCGTGCGGACCTGCGCGAGCATAGCCTTGCGGCTGAACGCGGCCCGGTCGGCTCCGACCGGGCCTGCTTCGGCGCGGTGCGCGCGCAGCGCCAGCACCAGCCCACCGATCAGGAGCACACCCAGCACCGGCCACGCGATCCACAAGTGCGGGCGCCACGACTCCGGCAGCACCCCCGTCGCCACGTTCGTCACGATCGCGACAAGCGCGCCGAGCACGTAGGCGATCCCGATCGCCCACCGCGCCTTGTTCCCCCGCTGCCGCACGCACCACCTCCCAGGATCCACGGACACCACTGCCCAGTGTCGCCGATCAGGCACCCGGCGATACACGTAGAGCCACAACTGGACCCTGATCAGCGCAAACGGGCCCCGAGTCGACGGCGAGGCCTGCAACGAGCTCAGCTGTCAACAGGCCGATGCCGCGACGTTCCGGTCATCCCGACGTAGGCGATCTGCCCGCCGCGCGGCCTCGCCAGATACACCCCACGGCTTCGCCGCCCTGCACCAGTCGATGGGGTCTGGTGTCGGCCGAGCAGATCGCGACTGCGAGCTCGGTACCTCCGACAGGTCGCACGGCCGAGACGACCACGTTGATCTTTGGCTGTCACCATGGCGATCCGCGTCACAGACGCTGATCGAGGTGCACGGTGACCGGATCGCCCGCCTGCTTGGCGATGCGCGCGCGGATCGCCGCGGTGATCGGGAGTTTGTGGGTGCCGTCGCCGAGCGCCATGAACGAGCTGGTGAACTCCTCGCCGTCTACGGTGCCGTGCACCTTGACCAGGCCGCGGGTGCCGAAGAACTCGGCCGAGCCGTCCATGATCACGTAGGTCCAGCCGCCCTTCTCCGGGCTCTTGGTGAGGGTCGCGGTGAAGGTGTGGTCGAGCGGGCCGGGGTTGGTGGAGGTCATGTCTCTGTCCTTTCTGGACGTTGTCGGTGCGGCAGGCCGACGGCGACCGCGACCAGCATCAGCTTGAGTAACCAGTCGCCCGCGTGCGGGGCGGCGGTGCCTGGGTGCACGTTCTCCCAGATCACCGGGCCGGCGAGTAGGAACCGGCCCACAACACCAGCGCGAGCAGCACGCTGTCGCCGAGGGCCAGTGCGCCGGACCGTGACGCGAGCCAGGCGAACGCAGACGCGACCGCAACAGCTCGGTCGGTACTTTCCACGGCGCCGGCGCACGGTCCGGCGGGCCGTCCACGACCCGCCCATCTGCTCCGACGGAAGAGATTCGGCTGTCCGCCACAAGTCGGACTTCGCATATGTTCGAGTCGATCTCCGCTGTTGCGGTGGGTCAGCGCGCGAGCAGTTCCCGGGCGTGGGTTTCGGCGAGTTCCTGGGCACGGTCGCTGCTGCTGGCGTAGGCGTAGAAGTGGTGGATGGTTTGGCCGCTCACCACGGAGTCCAGTTCGGACTCTTTGTCTTTGGCCTCGACGCCTTCGACTTCTTCGATGGGATGGTCGCGGTGGGCCAGGCGGCTGGCCCCGACCAACAGAGTGGGAGGCCCGACCGCGACGTCATCCGCGCTGACACGAGCGCGGCAGACCCAGTAGTGGACGACCCGGAAGCCGGTCTCCTCGTCGCAGCGGACCAGGACGTGGTCATCGAGTTCGGCGAGAAGGATCTCGGCGCGTTCGGGCGTGCTGAAGGTCCCCGCGATGTCGCCGGTCCCTGTCGGCTGCGCGCGGACGACGGCCCAGGAGGTGCTCATGGTCGCCATGATGTCGGTTCCTACCCGAAGGTTGGTGGAGGTTCGCCCGGTCGGGTGAGCGAACTCGGAGAGTGGTCGGGGAGCGGTATTGCTGGAACGCGCGGGAGCGGATCCAGCGACGCTGGCATCGTTGGGCGGTCTTGGATTCGCGGAGTGTGCAAAGCGGCCGAGTCGCACCGCGACAGGTTCCTGTCTCGGCGGGAACTGTCTCAAGGGTGCCTGCGTGCGGTGGTTCTCAGCCTGCCGCCTGCAGCTCGGCGATGTCGTCGAGGTGCTCCTCGGCCCAGGTGCGCAGGGCGGCGAGTGGGGCCACCAGTGTCTCGCCGATCGGAGTGAGCGAGTACTCGACGTGCGGCGGCACCGCCGCGTACACGGTCCGGTTGAAGCCGAAGAACTCGGCGCCACCATCAAACAGTTCACCCGCCTCACCGACCCCCAGGACGCCACGGACCGCTCCCGCTTGATGAAGGTCTCCCTCGACGGCGTGGGGTCAGGTGCTGCCGAGGACTTCGAGCACGGTGGATGGAGATTCAAGTCGTGTGCCCCTGACGGCACCCTCAAGCTCGGAGAGCTGATGGCCGCCAACACTCATCGCCGCACGCAGGTCGCTGTTGATCGACGCTCGGCGGGACTCACGCGGCTCGCGGGCTGATCACCGGGCGACGATGATCCAGAGGCCGAAGGCGACGACGGCCGTGCAGAGGGCGAAGCTCACCACCGCGGTGACGACGCCCAGGACGCTGGAGCCGCCGCCGCGTCGGGCGTCGGCGTGGTTGGACCAGCCGCGCACACCCAAAGCGAAGAGGACCACGGTGCCGACGCCGGTGACGAGGGCCGCGATGAGGACTTCGGCCAGCAGTGCCCAGTTGATGTGCATCCTCAGCCCTTGGTCTCGGCGGGAATTGGTTCGACCGGGATGTCGTTGACGTTGTGCGCGCCGACGACATTGCGGCGGGACCGCAGGTAGATGGCCGCGCCGAAGGCCAGGCCCGCGACAGCGACGGCGACCGTGCCGACGGTGCCAGACTCGGCGACGCTGCCCGCCAGCGCGCCTGCTAGACCGGCCGCGGGCAGGGTGATCACCCAGGCCAGCACCATGCGGCCCGCGGTCCGCCACTGCACCTTCGCCTGCGGTGTGCCCAGCCCGGCGCCGAGGATGCCGCCGGAGCACACGTGCGTGGTCGACAGCGCGATGCCCAGGTGCGACGAGGTCAGGATGACCGCGGTGGCGCTGGCCTGGGCGGCGAAGCCCTGCGGCGCGCCGATGTCGGTGATGCCGCGGCCGAGGGTGCGGATGATGCGCCAGCCGCCCAGGTAGGTGCCCAGGGCGATGGCCACGCCCGCGCTGACGATGACCCAGACCGGCGGGCCCGCGTCCTTGGGCAGGCTGCCCGCGCTGATCAGGGTGAGGGTGATGATGCCCATCGTCTTCTGGGCGTCGTTGGTGCCGTGGGCCAGCGACAGCAGCGACGCCGAGGCGATCTGGCCGATCCGGAACCCGCGCGGGGTGCGGCTGGCGGTGGCGCGCCGGGTGATCCGGAAGGCCAGGTAGGTCGCGATCATGCCCGCGAGCCCGGCGATGAGCGGCGCCGCCACGGCCGGGACCAGCACCTTCTCCAGCAGCTTGGCGAAGCGCACCGCGTCGCTGCCCGCTGCCACCCAGGTCGCCCCGATGAGCCCGCCGAACAGGGCGTGTGACGAGCTCGACGGCAGGCCGACGTACCAGGTCAGCAGGTTCCACACGATGGCTCCGACGAGCCCGCCGAACACCACAGCGGGCGTGATCGCCGCCTCGTCGACCAGCCCGCCCGAGATCGTTTTCGCGACCTCGACCGACAGGAACGCGCCCACCAGGTTCAACACCGCCGCCAGCGCCACCGCCACCCGCGGCCGCAGCGCGCCGGTGGCGATCGACGTGGCCATCGCGTTGGCCGTGTCGTGGAAGCCGTTCGTGAAGTCGAAGATCAGCGCGGTCACCACCACAACGGCGACCAGCACAGACACATCCACCGAGCACTCCTCCCCGACGACACAAGACGACGCAAACCTACGTTAACCAGACGTTCACGCCGCATTCGGGGAGTCACTCCGAAGGGGTAGTGCTCGGGCCCAGGTGATGGTGACCGACCAGCTCGTCCCCGGCCACGCCGTCGCGCGCCGCGACGATCATCGGCCGCTGTAGACCGCAGGAGCGGACGGCGTTCACGGTGGTGTGACGTGGCCTAAGAGCGGTCGGTGGCGGCCTGTCGGCGTGACTACCGTGAGCAGATGCGCAAGGCCTTCCACAGCGACATCGAGACCCTCACCGAAATGGTGGCCGGGATGGCGCGGTCCGTGGCCGACGCGATGGCCGCGGCAACCCGTGCCCTGCTGGACGCCGACCTGACGCTGGCGGAGCAGGTGGTCGCTGGTGACATGGAGATCGACGCGATGCGCACGCAGTGTGAGGAGAAGGCTTACTCCCTGCTTGCGTTGCAAGCCCCGGTCGCCGGAGACATGCGCACCATCGTAGTGTTCATCCACGCGGCGGAGAAGCTGGAACGCATGGGCGACCTGGCCCGCCACGTCGCCGAGCAAGCTTGCCGCCGCCACCCCGAGCACGCCATGCCCGAGGAGACCCGCGACCGGTTCGCCACTATGGGCGAACTCGCGGTGAACGCCGCGCGCGAGGTCGCCGACCTGATCGTCACCCTCGACCGCACCGGGTTCATGGCCCTGCATAACGCCGACGACCTCATCGACACCCTCGAACAGAGCCTCCTGGCCTCGGTCAGCGACCACAAGTGGAGCCGCGGGGTTCGCGCCGGGATCGACGTCGCCTTGCTGGCCCGCTTCTACGAACGATTTGCCGACCAAGCCGTGTCCATCGCCCGCCGCCTCGACTACGCCACCACCGGCCAGCTCCCGGAGGCCCCACGGGGGTAGACGACCCAACGTATCGGCGACCAAAGGATCGGGGCGGATCCGTGCTCGGGCTTTCGCCTACCGCGCGCACCCACCGCGGGCGGGCCAAGCGCCTTTGCCCGGTCGAGTACCGGACCCAGGCCCTGCCGGCCTGGCCTTCAGTTAGCCAGTCCAACTTCCGGGGACCATTTCACCTGACGGTCTGATGTGCCCCGGGTTTTGCGGAGTCGGGTTACTGGACTTCATGCTGATCACCCCCTAGGAGAGGTGAGCATGCCCAGGAGTTACCCGCCGGAGTTCCGCCGCAAGGTCCTCGACCTGCTCAAGGCCGGCCGCACCGTCGCACAGGTCGCGCACGACCTTCAGATCAGCGACCAGACGATCTACACCTGGCGCAGGCAGGCGCTCGTCGACGCCGGACAGGAACCAGGGCTGACCTCGGTGGAGAAGGCGGCCTAGCTAGCCGAGATGCTGCTTGAGCGCTTCGAACTCGTCGCGCAGCGGGGTCGGCAGCTTGTCGCCGATCTTGTCGAACCACTCCTCGATGAGGGGCAGCTCGGCCTTCCACTCCTCGATGTCGACCTGGAGCGCGGCCTCGATGTCCTCGCGGCTGTCGGTGACGCCGTCAAGGTCGAGGTCGTCGATCGTCGGC